>NZ_JBIBYR010000042.1:0-47894 GCF_043083485.1 Streptomyces sp. NPDC014727
GGGCGTCGGCCTATCCCCCCCCCCCCCCCCCGATGATGTTGGGGTGTATAACACGTGGGGGGTGGGGCCCCCCCCCGGGTACCCGGGGGGGGGGGGGGGGGGGGGGGCCCCCCCCCCCCCCACGCCTGCACTCCTGCCCAGAGGAAGGGCGCCAACGGCACTACCACTCGTCGGTGTCGCCGTACTTCCCTGGGTTCTGGGCGCGGTCCACAGCCTGTGCACACGCCTCAGCGAAGGCGGCCTCCACGGCCACCTCATCCGTACCGCGTGCGTTGGCCTCGACCTCCTGGCCCGTGCCAGGGAGCCGGACCGTACGCCAGACCGACGAGCGGCTGGTGTAGGCATCGGTCTCGAACTCCCAAGCCGGCACCGACCACCGATCGGGGAGTCCGGTCGTCCCGCGCTCCCCACCCGGGAGGAACAAGGCTCGGGCGTGGAAGACAACGGTCCGCTCCGGCATCTGGCAGCGCACTGCGCGCACGCCACCGGGTCCGTGGCGTTCCCAGCGCCCTCGATCCCACTCCTCGACCTCAGCCGTTCGATCCGGCCAGTCCTCGCTCCACTCGGCAACAACCTCGGCCGCGTGCTCGCGCTGCACGAAGGGCACCCTCCGCTCGCCGAGGCGGGCAACGTGGACCATCAGCTCCGCGAGTACTGGGCTGTGGTCGGCAGCGGACACGACTGCTCCGACGGCCTGGTCCAGATCGTTGGCCCAGAGCAGACCGCCGATCTTGTCAGCGGTGTCCTTGAGGACGCGGCTGGTCAGGTGCTGGTAGCGGCGGCGCATTCGGGCGGACTTGCCAGGTTCCCAGCCCATGATCGCGTCCACCACAGCATCGGAGACGCCGAGGATCAGCAGCACCGTCGCCGCGGTGTGGCGGGCGTCGTGGAGGCGGCCGTCGCGGACTCCCGCAGCTTTCAAGAGGTCCTTCCACTTGTGGAAGTCCGTGTTCGGGTTCAAGGGCTCACCTACGGGCGAGGTGAAGACGTACCCCTTCTCCGTCCAGAGGTCGCGAGCGAGAGCGCGCTCTCGGGCCTGCTCCTCCCGGTGCTGGCGGAGGAGTTCCATCAGTTCGTCCGGGGCGCCGATGGGCCGCTGCCCGGCGCGTGACTTCACATTCTTGGTCTCCCGCCGGACGTTGACCTTCTGTGGGCAGAAGCCGGGCTTGCGCCCGCAGCGGTCGCCACATCCGTGCTGGTAGCGGGGTCGCAAACGGCCTCGGCGGACACGGATCACACCGAGCTCGAAGTCCACGTCAGTCCACTGCATGCCGAGGACCTCGCCTTGTCGAAGGCCGAGTGCCAGGGCGATGACCCAGCGGGCTGTGTTGCGGTGCTTTCCGGCTTCCGCCAGGAGGCGCTGGACCTCTTCGACCGAATACGGCTCGACTTCGTCCTCTTCGAGGCGGGGGGCCTTCGCGATCGTGGCTGGGTTGCGGTGAGGTGGCCACGGCGCACGGCCTCGTTGAGGGCAGTGCGAATGGTGCGGTGGGTCTGGTGTGCGGTGCCGGCGGCGCTGCCGGTCTCCTGCATTTTCTTGTAGAAGCGCTCCAGGTGCTCAGGCTCCAGTTTCTCCAGGCGATGGGCACCAAGGCCGGGGATGAGGTGGTGATTCACTGCGACGCGGTAGCCGTCGATGGTGTTCTCGGAGACGTTCGGCGCGGCAATGTTCTCGACCCAGTGGGTGAGCCAGGTCTCCAGCGTCCAGCTCTGTCCGGCCTGGCGGACCGCGCCCTTGTCGCGTTGCCAGTCCAGCTCCCGTACGACTTTGGTGACCTCGGCACGGGTCTTGCGGCTGACGTGGCGGCGGTCAGGCTTGCCGTCGTCCTTGACGCCGACGGTGACGCGGCCGTGCCAGCGTCCGTCTTTGCCGAGATAGATGCTGGAGGCGCCGTTGGGCTGACGGCTTTTCGCCGTCGCGCCCCGGGTCACGCGGCGGCCCCGAAGTCGTTGGCCGTGAGGCGCTGGGCCAAAAACTCGTTCACCGCCTCCGCTGGGATGCGGCGCAAGCTGCCGATCTTGACCGAGGCGATCTCGCCGGAGGTGACGTACTCGTACAGCTTCGTGCGGCCGATGCCGATCCGCCGCGCGGCTTCGGCAACAGTGAGGGCCACGAGGGTGGTGTCGCCTGTGGCTGGATGGCGTTCGGAGAGCAGGTTCCGCAGGTCGTCCTCGGGGACGTGCAGGAGGTCGGCTATCTGGGCAAGCGGAAGTTCGCTTCGGTGCAAGGGAGGGTCCTCTCCTGACAGGCCATGGGACGGCGAATCCCGATTGGCCGGCAAGTCGTTCAGGGATGGGCGTGAAATGAAGGAGCCGGGTACAGCAAGACCCCGCTGTTCGTAGCAGCGAGGGGCCGAGTCAGCTCTGTTCGGGCGGGGCGTCCATGCGCTCACTGAGAAAGCTGCGGAGCCGCGTCGGGGCTCCGCGGTGGTGGTGGAAGTCGCCATTGGAGGCGATGGTCAGCTCGTGGGTCAGCAGAGCCTTGACCATGTCCTCCTGGTTGGGGTTGGCGTCTGTGTACGCCGCGAGTTCGTCCTGGATCCGGCGCATGTCCTTGCCCAGGGCCCGCCATTCCTTCCATCTCGCGACGTACTCGCCGACGAGACGTCGGACCAGCGGATTGGCGAGCTGGCCGGGCGGGCTGGTCAGCTCGTCGAAGGTCAGGTCGAAGACCTTGCAGAAGCCGAGCGCCTCATCGAGATTGACCCGTCGCCGGGGCTTGCCACTCTCGATGCGCCAGATAGCGGACTGATTGACCGGGTGCCCGGCATCAGCCATCCGCTCCGCGAGCGTGACCGTGCTCCACCCGCGCGCCTCGCGTTCGAGTTTGATGCGCTCCGCGACGTGATCCTCGGCCAGCGGCCGGTCCGGCCCCGCACGGGAGGCGCCTTCGTCACTGCTCATCACTGCACCTCCCCATCAGGGCCCGACGGACAGCCGGGGCGATGATGAAAACTAAACACCATTGCGGAGCAGAATGCAACCGTTGCGCTTCCGAAAACGTCAGGTACTGTAGACGTCCGCCCTCGAACGGCGGTGAACGCAAAAAGCCCCCGACGCTACGAACGTCGGGGGCTAAGCACGAACTCTCGTAACCGCCCATCCCTGAACGATTGACCCGCGTGGCCTGGGATTCGCCGTCCCGTACGGCCCGCAAGTTGAGGAACTCAATGTCCAGTATGGACGAACCCCGGCCGAACGCGCCACACCTCGCGGGAACCGGCCGCCAGCCCACGGTGGGCGACCTCACCTCGGTTCCGCCGCACGACGTCGACGCCGAAGCCGCCGTGCTGGGGGCCTGCATGCACAAGGTTGCGGTGATCGACGAAGTACGCCAACTCCTCGACGCGGCCGACTTTTACCGCCCCGCGCACGAGACGGTCTGGCGCGCCATCCTCGCTCTGCATGGCGAGGACAAGCCGACCGACCCCATCGTCCTGTCGCACCAGCTGCGCGCCCAGGGCGACCTGGAGCGGGTCGGCGGTGTGGTGTACGTCCACCAGCTCGCCGACGCCGTGCCCTCAGCCAGCAGCGCCGCCTATTACGCGGGCATCGTGCGCAGGATGGCCGACCTCAGGCGCCTGCGTTCCTCCGGTATCCGGACCGCCCAGCAGACGATGGAGCCGGGCGCCGATCCGGATGCCATCCGCAGCGAGGTGGAGGCAGAGGTCCAGGCAGAGCGCGAGCGTGCACTGGCCTCGGGACAGGGCCGACTCTCCCGGTTCATCACCGACGGATGGCGCTTCGTCACCGAGACCGGCACCGACACCGAACCTCTCTGGGGCACGCGGGAGCAGACGGCCTGGTCGTCGGGCGAGAGCCTGATGATCGTCGGGGCGCCTGGCGTCGGGAAGACCACGCTGGCCCACCAGGTGATCCTCGCCCGCCTGGGCCTGGCGGACAGCGTCCTTGACATGCCGGTCGCACCGAGCCGGCGGGTGCTGTACCTGGCACTGGACCGGTACAAGCAGATCGCCCGCGCCATGGCCCGCAGCATCGGGCCCGAGCACGAGCAGCGCTTGCGAGACGGGCTCGCCGTCTGGCAGGGGCCTCTGCCCGCCACCCTGGACAAGGAGCCCGACCTCCTCGCCGACCTCGCCGCCGCCCACCAGGCCGACACCATCGTGATCGACAGCCTCAAGGACGCGGTGAGCACGCTGATCGACGACGCCCTCGGCGTCGCCTACAACAACGCCCGCCAGCGAGCGATTCGGAACGGCGTCGAGATCATGGAACTGCACCACCAGCGCAAGGCCACCGAGGGCGCCCCACGCGCCCAGAAGCCCACCCTGGACCGCGTCTACGGCTCCACCTGGATCACCTCCGGAGCGGGCAGTGTCCTCTTCATCTCCGGGGAGGCGGGTGACCTCGCCGTCACCCTGCACCACCTCAAAACCCCCACCGGCGAGATCGGCACCTGCCCCAGGCCCGCCAGACCCTTCAGGAGGTTCTCGACGACCTGCCACCCGAGTCGGACAAGCAGCGCACGGTCGTCCTCGGTGATCTCGCCGCGGTCGAGGCCGCGGACAGCCACCCGGAGGCGGCATGTCAGTACGCCGTCCAAGCCCTCGACCAGCTCGCCATCACCTGGTACGCGACAGGCATGGAGCGGATCCGCGAAGTCCGACGCACGCTCGCCCCATGGCAGAACGAGCAGTGCATCCGAGACCTCGACGATCGCCTCTACGACTGGGGCACGACGGTCAGCGCTCTCCAGCGTTGAACTTGGCGATCTTCTCAGGCAGCTCCGCGAGCGAGTCGATGCGCATCGTGGTGATCGAGTCCGCATCCGGGTCACGCTGCTGAATCGTGCCCCATGGCCCACGCCGAATCAGAGCTGTCAGAAGCCCCGCCCGCACGGCCGGGCGAATGTCGTTGTCGAGCCGGTCGCCGACGTACAGGATCTCGCCCGCCTCGGCAGGCGCCGCCTCGATGACGTGGTCGAAGAACTTCACGTCCGGCTTCGACGCCCCCCAGTCATCACTGGTGGCGATCAGGTCGGACGGAAGGTCCAGCCCGCGGAGCAGGCCACCCGCACGCACGGTCTGGTTCCCGGCGATGCCCACCCACAGGCCGGCCTCTCGCAGCGCTGCCAGCGTGGGGCGCACATCGGAGTACAGGTCGTCCTCGCCGAACCATTCCGGCTTCCCGGCCGCCGCGCGCTTCTCGCGCTCTTCGGTCAGGTCGAACCCCGGCCGGAACTCCTGGAACGTCTCGCGGTAGTCGCGCCCCTGCGCGATGACCGCCCCGAACATCGCCGCGAAAGTATGACGCGGCACCCCCAGCCAGTCCGCCCAGGTCCCGTACTCCCGGGTCTCGTCGACAAGACACTCACCCACGTCGAACACCACCGCACGAATCATGCTCCGCAGGTTAGACGGTGCGGCGCGGAGGGGCCCCAGTCCCACCAGGCTGCGGCTGAATCCCCACCCCTGCCCTGACCTGATCACGCGAGAGCCCGCATTTCTCAGGGCAGTGTCTGTCCCCTCCGGCAGAGCGTTCGGATGCTGCCGCCCATGCCCGTGTTCACAGGGCCCCGGGGAGAATCCCGTCGCTCCCGGTTTGACCGGTTGATCATCGATGCCCGGACATGAGACGAGCACGGTTCTTGTGGATCATGGAGCTCTCTACGCTCCCAGATCAGCAAGGCTGC
The DNA here is from genome assembly GCF_043083485.1 of Streptomyces sp. NPDC014727. Taxonomy (NCBI): domain Bacteria; kingdom Bacillati; phylum Actinomycetota; class Actinomycetes; order Kitasatosporales; family Streptomycetaceae; genus Streptomyces; species Streptomyces sp. NPDC014727. The sequence continues at coordinate 5,654 of NZ_JBIBYR010000042.1, forward strand.
CGTGCTCGTCGCTCCCCTGAAAACCTCAAGGACCCGTTCGCGCTCACTGGGCTCCTGATCACCGTGACCCTAAGCACCGTCGAGTTCGTCCGGCTCAAAGGGCGCGGCCAGTGCCTCACACGGGACGCAGAGTCGGGCGGGGAGCCGGACCCAACTCCCATCGGCGGGACGGAGTCCGGAGCACCGGCCCCGCGATAGTCTCTCGACGTGGGCATGCCCGACGGAGGGGGGACCGTGTCAGTGAGCATCAGCAGCGACGAAGCGGACGTCAGTACCACCGCCACCACCAGCGGCACTCCACTGAGCGCCGACCGGATCAAGCACCTGGAGTTCATCCAGGCCGTCGTCACCAGGCTGGGCAACAACTCGTTCCTACTCAAGGGCTGGGCGATGACGCTCACCGCCGCCATCCTGGCACTCTCAGCAGGGCGGTTCAGCTGGCAGATCGCGCTGAGCGGAATCGTCCCTCTGCTGGGCTTCTGGTTCCTCGACTCGTACTTCCTGCGCCAAGAACGACTCTTCCGGGCCCTGTACGAAGATGCCCGGACGCCCAACAGCACCGTGGAGATGCTGTCGATGAACATCGGACCGTACCTGGCAAGGGTGACGCTGGCAAAGGCCGCCTTCTCTCAGACACTGGTGCTGTTCTACGGTGCCCTGCTGATCGCTCATTTCGTGGTCGTCCTCGTGGCCCGCTGAATCACGCCCTCGGGGGCGCGGGCGGGCGCAGCAGGGCGGCCATCTCATCGGCCAGTACACCGAGCACGGCCGCATCCCGGACCCCCGCCCCGTCTCCCGGCCACAGCGGGCCCATGGCATCATCTCGCCACCGTGGAACGAGATGGACATGGGCGTGGAACACCGTCTGGGAAGCCGCGGAGCCGGCGGAATGGATGACATTCATGCCCTCAGGGGCGAGGTGGTCACGCAGGGCGGCTCCAATGCGGAGCGCGGTCGCAAGCAGCTGCTCTGCCTCTGCCGGCGACATGGCCCAGAGGTCCGGCGCATGGATCCGGGGCACTACAAGCGTGTGGCCGAGGGTCGCCGGGACCAGCGGGAAGAACACCACAGTGTGGTCGTCCTCGAAGATCATCCGAGCCGGGCCGCAGCCGACTGCGATGGAACAGAACGGGCACGGGTGCATGGATGTCCTCGCCTTCGTGGTTCGGAGTTCTTCGAAGCAGTCCCCGGCCACCACCGTGGCAGAAGGAACGGACGAGGAGGGGCGACACCGCCATGGGAGGCGTCTTCATCAACTACCGCAGGAGTCCGCGTGCCACGGACCCGGTGCACCGGCTGCGTGAACGACTCAGCCGTCACTTCGGCGACGCGCAGGTCTTCCTCGACACGTCGTCGATGCTGCCGGGTAACCGCTACCCAGATGACCTCAGACGCCGAGTACATGACTGCGAGGTTCTGCTCGTCACCATTCCGGAGGGCTGGCTGGAAGCGCGGGACCCGTCGGGCGAGAGATGCCTCGACCGAGCGGGCGACTGGGTGCGGCACGAGATCGAGCTGGCGCTCGCCGCTGGGAAGACCGTAATCCCCCTGCTCCTTGACGCCGCGGAGCCGCCGTCGCCCGAGCTGCTTCCCGCGTCGATCCGTGACCTCTCCCTGCGGCAGGCGCATCGCGTTACCGCAGATGGCTGGGACACGGCCGTCGAGGAGCTGATCGCCACGCTGGAGACCCTGGTGGCACCGGAGTGGGTGCCGATCCCCTCCGAAGAGCGGCCACCACGACGGCCCGGCCAGCTGCTCGGCTGGGCCACCGGCCTCCTCGCCACCGCGCTCTGCGTCCTCGTGCCGTGGGCTGCGACGGCCGGAGGGCCGCCCCCAGGACCGGGCGGCGCCCCGGTCGCCCTGCTGCTGGCCCTGGCGTCCCTTGGACTGATGGGCTTCGTCCTGGTCGCCGTGCTGCTGTCCTGCGGCCTGATGCGCCGCCCCATCCAGGCGTGGGAACGCGACCTGCAAGACGCGACGCAGCAGAACTACCTGCGGGCGACCTACCCCGTGCCAGTCTTCCTCCTGCTGTTCGCGACGGTCCTCGTGATCCAGGTGTGGGGGCGGAGCCCCGGCTTCGCCGTCGTGCTGATGCTGGGCATGTGTCTCGCCGTCGGCCCGATGGCAGCCCGCTTCGTGCGCTCCCTCAAGAAAGACCGCGAACGGTGGGTGCAGTGGCCGGAGGCGGTACCCGCGACAGCTCTGATGGCGGTGGTACGGCGAGAGATCGCTCGGCTCGACGTGCGTACGCAAGAGTGGAGCGGACCGATCCGGCGAGAGCAGCGGGACCGAGCACGCTTCGCGCTCGGAGAGCTGGCGGGGGCGGTGGCGGCTCACGGGCGGGCGGCGGAACGCGGGCGGTTGCTATGGCTGCGTGAGGCGCAGCCCTGGGCTTTCAGCGGGTACGTCCTGTGGTTGGCGCTCACCGTCGCCCTCACGCTCGCCTGGACTTTGCCCCTCGGCGTCCAAGGCGGGGGTGGGACGCGGCTGCACGCGGCGCCCGTGGCCGCTGGGGTTGTGGGGTTCTGGCTGGCCTGGACGACCATGGAGTGCGCTTACCGCTACCAGCGGTGGCAGCGCCGGATGTTTCACACAGAGGCGGTGCGCCGGCTCACTCTGATAGGGGTGCGGGTCGACACGCTGAGTTTGCCGTCCCGTACGCGGCTGGCGACCACGTGAACGTCCAGGCCAGGGCGCTCGCCGTGCAGTCGGCTCACCAGTGCGGCGGTCAGCGAGCCGACTTCAGCGCCGGGGTCCAGGACGCGCACGATATTGCCCAGCTCGTCTAGGCGAGGCATCGAGGCGATCAGGTCGGCGGCTGGTGCAGGAGTAAAGAACTGCCCCAGGGCGGCCTGGGTCCGAGGGGCGAGCACACTGAGCGCCTCCACCCGTCGCGCCTCGGTGTTCTCGATCTTCCTCAGCCGCTAACGTCGTCCTGACTAGGACGGATGACCTCGGCGACCTTCCTGCCCTTAGTTCGCCGCGAGTTGGTCGTCCTCAACGGCCACCAGCTCTGCGATCTTGATGGCAACTACTGCCATCGAATCCTCAGCCGTGTCCAACCCGTTTCGGGATGCAAGTAGGGGGCTGATGTCCCGGAGTTCGCCGTAGGTCGTCTCGTGTATGACAGGGAGCAGCAGGTCACGTGCAAGAAGCTCCGAGAGCTCCTTGTCAGAGACGCCACCGCGCTTGAGGCGTGTCAGTAGCGCAGGGGTGACCAGAACGAGACCCGTACGCGACCTCGCCAGCCCCCTGTCGATTTCCCGCATGAACGGTAGGCCGAGCGCGATGTCCTTCTCGCTGAACCAGACCGACACACCCTCTGCTTCCAGCAGGTCGCACAACTCCGCAGCAGCACCGCGCCGGTCATCCCACGCGTGGCAGAGGAAAACATCGCGGAGGTCGGGCTGTTGACGCGCGCGCAACACGGCGGCGTCGCGAACAGGAGCCAGGCCCTTCACCTCGCCAGGCGTATAGATCACGGAGGAGGTGCTCGGCGACCAAGGCGCCCGCATTTTGCCGCTACTGGAGCTGCCGCTACTGGTCGCACCGCCCCCGCTCCGCGGCGTATAGACCGGCGGCGGGTAGTAAGGCCGGGACGATGAGTACCCGTAGCCTCCACTGCTGCACGCGGGGCACGCCGCACGTCCGCTGGCGGTCCGATGACCCTGAACTGGGGCTGTACAACGACTCATAACCATATGGTATTCGTGTGACTACTGTTACGTTGCGTTATCGCAAGGAAAAAACGGCCGAGTACAGTTCAGCCCGTTGGGGTCGCCAACGTTACTGATCCCTACCGCTAACGCTGGAGGCTTCTCGGGCCTTCAGCCGGGCCGCCCGTGGGCCGGCCGAGAACGGCCATCGCCGACAGACGACAGCAGTTGCCAACAGCTCGCTCCCTGTTCAGAGCCCGTGCATCAGGTTCCACCGAAGGCCAATCCATGACTCCGGTGGGTTTACTTGCAACAGCGTGATTCGGTGGCCCCGAACTCGACCTGGTGGTAGCAGCCACCGCCGAGCTCCAGGGCCTCACACTCCTGCACCGCGACCGCGACTTCGAGTGCATCGCCGCAGTCACCGGGCAAGCCCTCCAGTGGTACGGGACTGACGTCGGCAAGTGACCTTCACGGTCTCAGTCCTGGTCTCATTCACCCCTGTCCGGGCCCGTCCGGACGGGTCCACCCCGAGCCCTCCGCCGCAGGTCAGGACGGGTGCGGCCCCCGCCGGACCCCCGTACGAACATTTGGAAAGCGTGTTGGGGGCAACCCCTCACGAGTTCGAATCTCGTATCCTCCGCCAGTGCCTCACCGGGCACGTTGTCGAAGGGCCCCATCGGGAAACCGGTGGGGCCCTTCGATGTATTGCCCGGCCATGTTCCGCGCCTCGGTAGCGCCGCGTGGGCCTGCGCGGCGACTCCTACGTCCCGATGGCCGCGACGATCCAGGGCGAAGCGCCGCATCCACTGCTCTTCCGCCCGGAAGGTCGCGGGCACCGATGCTCCCTGCGGCCCTGACATCAAGATCCGTGACATCTGTTGCGATATTTACTGTCACAGTTGATATCTCAGGAGGTGCCTGGATGAGCCGCACAGTGATCGACCTCGACGACAAACTACTGGCCGCCGTGGCTCAGGCGCTGGCGACCGGTACCAAGAAGGAGACGGTCAACACCGCTCTGCGCGAGGTGCTCGAGAACCGCCGACGGGCCCTCGCTCTCGCTCGACTGCGCGGGGCAGCTAACGACGGGGGCTTCGATCTGGACCTCTTCACGGACAAGAGGGACTACCGGCGATGAGCGCGGCCCAGTTCCTGATCGACACCAGTGCGCTCGCCCGATTCCTTCCTGGCGACGCCGAACAGTACGGATGGGACCAGGCCGCCACGGCGGGACTCATCGCAACCTGCCCGATCACCGAGCTGGAGTTCTTCTACAGCGCCCGCTCCGCCGCAGACCGTACACGCGGCATCGACGACATGCGGCTGCTGTTCGGCTGGGCGCCCGTCGATGACCGCGGAGGCAGGTAAATGAACGAGCGCCCGGTCTCGGTTCCGGTCTCGTTCGCAGGCGTACACCACAGTTCACCGAGCCTGTAGCCGCTGGCTCCGCCACACGTCGGGACGTCCATGGCTGTTCCCGAACGGCCGGGCGTCACCGGGCAATACGTCGAGTCCTCTGTCGCCCGGTGCATGGACCGGTGCGTCACAAGGCGTAGCCACGTCAGAGCTACGGGGGCAGGCTCCGCTCGGGGTAGCCGTCACGGTGCCGACGCCCCGGACCGAGTCGCGGACGCAACCTGAACGACTGCTGGCCGGGCCGGAGGGGCGCAGCGTTAGTCGGTTCTGCGGCGCAGGCTCCGCACGAAGAGCGGCACCGACAGCAGGAGCAGGGCTCCTTCGACAGCCAGGCTGACCAGCCCGAGCGGTTCCGTCCAATTGCCGACATCGTCGCTGTAGTGGGGCAGCCCCGGCCCCCTGGAGAGGATGTAGCCCAGCAAGGGGCCGACGGCGACCAGGGCTGCCAGCAGCCATCCCAGTCGGACGAGGCCGATGAGGAGCAGCATGGCGGCGACCACGGCCGCGATCTCCAGGACGTGGTAGGCGACGCCGATGTAGTAGGGATCCCTCGTTGCCGTGATGCCGCCTTGGTCCACGACATGGATGGCGGCCACCGCGAGGCACAGCAGAGCTCCCGCCCCCCTGGCCACCCAGGTGGCCCCCGGCGCCTTCGCGGTGTGGTGTGACATACGGAGGTGCCTTCCCCTATTTCTTCAGCAGCGTGTGCCTGCCGCGCCGCGATCCCATCTGCCCGGTTGGCTCCTGAACAGGCAGCGCGCCGTACTTGTGTCAGGTCCAAGTCTCAGCGGATGGCTGCTCGCCGTCGCCCCCGACGGTGCAGACGAGTGGCACGGAAGAGGCACCTACACGGACGGCGCCTCACTGCCGGCAGCCCGGCAGGCGGCTGACCCTCCTGCACCGCGACCACGACTTCACATGCCTCGCCGCGGTCACCGGCCAAGCCATGCAGTGGTACGGCCCGGAGGCCGGTGAGTAAAGGCCCGCCTGGGCTCAGCGTCAGGAACCGGCACGGCGCCGCTACGATCGCCGGTCATGGATTGGCTTGAGCGCGCGGCGAAGCTGAGGCAATGGACCGGCAACGGGATGCGGGCTCCGCACAAGCCCCTGCTGCTCCTGTACGCCCTCGGCCGGTTCCAGGAGGATGCCGACGGCGAGTTGCGGTACAGCGCTGTGGAGACGGATCTGAAGCGGCTGTTGGCCGAGTACGGGCCGGCCAACAAGACGACACCCGCCTACCCCTTCCACCACCTGGTCAGCGACGGGGTGTGGGAGGTACGTACCGATCGTGGGCTCGGCAGCCCCGGCAGCGGGGTACTGAAGCTGCGGGCGACAGGCGCGACAGGGCGGTTGGCGCCGGAACTGAGCGCAGCCCTGCGCGGTGAGCCGTCGCTGCTCGGCCGGCTCGCCCGTGTGCTGCTCGATCAGCACTTCCCGCCGTCGCTCCACGGCGAGCTCTGCGAGGCCGTGGGCCTGGAGCTGGAGCCGACGGAGTCCGGACCGCTCCCGGCCGGGCGGCGGCAACGGGACCGGCGGATGCGGGAGATGGTGCTGACCGCCTACGAGTACCAGTGCGCCTTTTGCGGCTACGACGGCAGAATCGGCGCGGTACCGGTCGGGTTGGAGGCCGCACACGTACGCTGGTGGGCTTTCGACGGCCCCGACGACATCGACAACGGTCTGTGCCTGTGCGCACTGCATCACAAGCTGTTCGACAAGGGCGCCCTCGGCGTCGGCGAAAGCCACCGCATCCTCGTCTCGCAACAGTTCGTCGGGCGTAGCCCGACAGCCCGCGAGCACGTCATAGCGCTGGCGGGCCGCCCATTGATCGGCCCCCAGGCGGGTACGAGCCCGGTCGCGGCCTCCCACCGGTCCTGGCACACCCGGCAGGTCTTCCATGGCGCTCCGCGCCCTGCCTCCGTGACGTGATCGCCCGGCTGGAGCCGCCGGTGCGGACGATCACCGTCCAAGAGCGAACCCAGCCCTGAAAGCCAGGCAGCAGGCTTAGGACTGGTTTTTCCGGCGCATCACACTAGTGCGCACCCAGCAGTTCGAGGATCTTGTTGACCGCGTCGAGGACCGGCCGGCCGACCGCGCCGACCGTCGCGGCGACGCCCGCGACGGCCATCAGAGCGCGGTGTCTGTCCTGCGGTGGTGCACCGTCGTCGGCGCTGATGTCCGCCAGGGAGTCATCGATGGCCTGGGCGCTCGCCGGTGGAATCCGGTCGCGGAGCCCCTCGACCAGCTGGAGCAGTTCCTCAACGGCCGAATGCAGGGCGGGAGACACCGCAGCGGCATCGGTGGCCGCCACCTGATTCTTGACGATGCCGGTGTTGCCCCGCCCGCCATGCATGTTCACGTTGTCACCGAAGTAGTAGCTGTCGCCGCTCATGCGCCCGCCATCCCCACGTTGCCGCTGCCGCCGTACATGTTGACGTTGTCCCCGAAGTAATAGTGCTTGGGGCTGACCGTGATGCTCTCCACCTTCACCTGGAACTCGGTCTCGGGGTTCTCGATCGCGTGGGCGATGCGGCCGACGAGCTGGTTCAGGTGTTCCCTGTCGGGGCTGGTCACCACCGCCGTGGACGGGCCGGACGTTTCGACGGTCAGTACGTAGTACGAATGCGCCGACAGTACGGAGATCAGCTCCGCGAGGAAGTAGATCAGCGCCGCCGCGCTGACGATCCAGGTGAAGGTGACGATCCCGCTGCCCGCGTCCTCGCTCCCCAGGGTGGCCGCCGCGCCGAGGATCGTGAGGGCGATCGCGATCGCCAGCGTGATCGCGACGTTCTTGCAGAAGCTGACGACGGCTTCCTTGCGCCTGGGGTGGATGGTGAGTGTGTGCACCCGGGCGATGTTCTGCAGCGGATACGCGGCGCCGCCCACCCACAGCAGCCGCTTGCTGACCCGCAGGTCGAGGGCCGCGCCGCGAAGGAGCGGTGGGGGCATCGGGGGCAAGGGCGGCGGCGGGGTGTTCCACGGCCGCCCCTCCGGATTTGTCGCATCCATGCCGTTCCCCCTGAGGTTGAAGCGTTGTCCGTTGACTACCCCGAGTCAGCAGAACACCATAAACCACGTGACAGGTGTCCCCCGTAAGTCGGCGGGCGTCATCAAGTACCTTACGGCAGGGGCGAGTTGGTCGTCCTACGCGTCGGAGAACAGCGGGTCGTAAGGGGTCGAGCACCGGCGACCCGACATGAAGGACAGGAAGTCGTTCACGAACGCGCTGCGGGAGTACCTCGCATCGGCGTCGGCCACCGTGCGCTCGAATCCGGTCCGGAACAGGGCCCGGTACTCGTCCGCGTCGATGAACTGGTTGCCGTCCGCGTCGGTGACTTCGAAGAGCACTTCGGCGACCCTGATCAGCGCGGGCCCGGCGAGTGAGGGGAGAGCGGCGGCGTACTCCTCCTTGCTGATGCGGCCGTCGCCGTCGATGTCGAGGGCCGCCTGGAGTTCCCTCCACCACTCGGCGTACGCGTTGTAGAGCTTGGTCTCTTCCGGTTCGTCCAGATCGAGACGGGAGGACAACTCCCGTGCCATGGCGGCGAGATCGGGCCAGTCCAGGTAGCCGTCGCCGGTCTGGTCCAGCACCGCGGTGAAGAATTCGCCGGCGCTCCGCTGCGCCCCGGATCCGGTTCCCTCGTCGGGACCGTGCTGCGCGGGAAAGGGCGTGACCAGCCGGAACAGGGCGCCGGCCTGCTTCATCCGGCCACGCAGCGCGGCGAGCGTCGCGGCCTGGGGGGTGTCGCTGTCCGGGGACGAGTAGAGCAGGCCCGTGAGGGTCTCGGTCCGGCGCCAGTCGGCGGGCAGCAGGCGCGCCAGGCCGGCGGCCAGGTAGACGCTCTGCATCAGTGTCCGGGCGCCGGGGACCTCCGGCAGTCCCGCCCGTCGACGGAAGGGCTCGGGGAGGGACGCCACGGTGATCGTTCCCAGGACCGGGCCCGCGATCGCGCGGCCCGCCGCCCATACGGTGGGCAGGCCGTCCAGCAGGGGCGGCGCGGGAAGATGGTCGAAGAGCTTGTAGAGGATGATGCGCAGCGCCTCCGTGTTCTCCAGTTCCTCCTCGACCATGTGGTCGTAGTACGGCCAGAACTCCTGCAACGTGGGCGGCAGATGGCCGGCCACGTCCCCCAGGGCCGCGAGGAATGCCTGGTACTCGGCGTAGAGCTGCTCCATGGTGATCCGGTCGAGCGGTTGCCCGCTCAGTCGGCACATGGTGACGGAGCTCTCGAAGAGCGTCGCGACCACCCAGGCGCGGACCTGCGGGTCCATCGCGTCGTAGGGCCGGTCCTGTGCGTCGGTGCCGCTCAGCCGCGCGTGCATGCGGTTGAGCCTCGCCGCCTCCTTCTGCCGCTGGTGATCGTCGGCGCCGAACATGCGCTGCAGGCTGACGAGGGTGTTGCGCAGCCGTCGCCACGGGTGCGCCACGAACGTCGAGTTGTCGATCAGGGCCGCGCCGATCTGCGGGTGGGCGGCCTCCAGCACCGTGGCCCTGACCACGGCCAGTGCCCAGCGCGGGTCGTCGAAGAACCGGTGGAACTGCGAGTGGGGACCGAACACGGATCCGGGCTGTGCTTCGGGGGTCGGCGGTGCGGGATCGCCGTGGTGATCGGTGGCTCCTGGACGAGGGTGGCCGGGGTGGCTGCTGCCGGTGTCCTTCACGGGTGAGGTTCTCCGTTCGCGTGCGGCGTCACGCCGCCGAAGCGGCGATCGCGTTGCTGGTAGGCGTGCAGACACTCCAAGAAGTGCGGTGCGCGGAAGTCGGGCCAGAGCACCGGTGGGAAGGTCCACTCGGCATAGGCGACCTGCCAGAGCATGAAGTTGGAGATCCGCTGTTCACCGGACGTCCGGATGACGAGGTCCACATCGGGTGTGTCGGAAAAGGGCAGGTGAGCGGCGAAGTGCCGCTCGTCGACGGCATCGGCCGGCACTCCGCTGCGGATGAGGGAACGTGCCGCCTCGACGATGTCCCTGCGTCCGCCGTGATCGAATGCCACGGTCAGCGTCATGCCTCGGTTCGGGGCTGTCAGCGTCATGAGGTCGTCGAAGTCCCGCGCGAGCGGGGCGGGGATCCTCGGGTCCGCCACCCCGAGGAACCGGCAGCGGATGCCACGCGCGTGCAGCAGTGGGGCGTGTTTGCGCACCACGCGGCGCACCAGTCGCATGAGGAAGTCGACCTCGCTGCTCGGGCGCCGCCAGTTCTCGGTGGAGAACGCGTACAGGCTCAGCCACTCCACCCCCGCCGCCCGCGCCGTCTCGATGATGTCGATCACCGTTGTCTCCGCTGCCCGGTGACCCGACGTACGCGGCAGGGACCGCCGTGCCGCCCACCGGCCGTTCCCGTCCATCACGCACGCGACGTGGCGCGGAACGCCCCTGTGCCGGTGCTCACCGGCCGGGCGGCGCGGATCGGCACGGGCCGACGACCAGGGAGGAGTGCCGCCGATTCCTTCAACTGTCATACGTACGCCCCCGGCTGCCGCACCGCAGTCCCCCTCCGCTTCGCACCCATCCGCGGGTGCCGCCCCCCTGGCCCGGCGTGACCGCTGCGGCGCCACTCAGCAGAGTGCCGGTACCCGACCCCGAACATCTCGCAGTCTCCGCATATTCACCTGTAGTACGTCAGTCCGCTTTAACGACCTCATGGCCGGGCCGACCAGTCGACCGGCAGGGCGGCCCCGGCTCCGGGGCCGCCGGTCCGTCCGCTTCGGCGTCGGGACCTGATACCCGGCCGACACAATTCCGCGCGGTGCCGGATGCGCGGCCCTGATCGGCCGGATGCGGTCCTCTCACAGGCTGGGCCACGTACACGGTTCCTCGTGTGTGTCGGGTGGTGAGGGGTGGTTGTCGGTGGAGGCTCGTTGGACACGTGCTGCTGCGCCGGACAGGGAGGAGCACGCCGGTCGGGGCCGTCGGGGCGCGGTGTGGGGCTCGGTCGCGGTGCTCGGGGTGGTGGGTGCCGGCTGCTGGCTGGGGTTCACCGGCGGCGACCGGGACAACGACTCCGCGCCGGTACTGCGGGCTGCGGCCGTGGCGGGGCGGATGGATCTGCCGTGGCCGCGGGAGGGTCAGACGAGCGTCGAGGTGGAGGGCGTCGGCAGCATGGGCAGCAGGGGCGGGCGGGAGCCGGTGCCGATCGCGAGCGTCACCAAGGTGATGACCGCGTACGTGATCCTCAAGGAGCATCCGCTCAAGGGCGGGGCGAAGGGGCCGAAGATCACGGTCGACGCGACCGCCGCGCAGGAGGCCCACTCGCTCAGCGAGTCCAGCGCCCCGGTCCACGAGGGGCAGCGGCTCACCCAGCGCGAACTGCTGGAGCTGCTGCTGCTTCCGTCCGGCAACAACGTGGCCCGGCTGCTGGCCCGTTGGGACGCGGGAAGTCAGGACGCCTTCGTCGTGAAGATGAACCGCGCCGCCGCCGGACTGGGGATGACCCGGACCACGTACACCGGGGCCAGCGGTCTTGAGGCCACCACCCGGAGCACCGCCGACGACCAGCTCAAGCTCGCCCGCCGGGCGATGGAGGAACCGGTGCTGCGCGCGATCGTCGCGATGCGGGACACGACCGTTCCCGGGGTGCCCGGCACGATCACGAACTCCAACCGGCTGCTGGACAAACCCGGGGTGATCGGGCTCAAGACCGGGTCGGGCACCGCCGCGGGCGGCAATCTCATGTGGGCCGCCGAGGTGCGATCCGGCACGACCCGGCATCTCGTGCTCGGTGTCGTGCTGGGGCAGCGCGCCAACACCACGCCCGCCGAGGGCCTCCGGGCCGCCCTGGAGAACAGCGGCCGGCTGATCGACGCCCTGCAGAAGGACCTCCCGGCCGCCCTCGCCGGTCGCGACGGCAAGCCGGTGCGGGCATGACCGCGCTGGTCGAGCGCACGGCTCGCGAGACCGGCACCGGATCGGGAACCGCTCGGGGTGGCAGGGGTCCCTGGCGGCGCGGGTGGCTGATCGCCGCAGCCGCCCTGCTTCCCGCGCTGGTCATGGCCGGGCACTCCTGGTTGCCGAACGGGTTCGGCAACCTCGGCAGCCTCCTTGAGACGTTCCTGCCCTGGCTCGGGTTGAGCGTGCCCGCGCTGCTGGCGTCGGCGGCGGTGCGGCGGTCGGCGACCGCCGGTGTCGCGGCGCTGCTTCCGGCCGTCGTCTGGTGTTCCCTGTTCGGCGGCCTGCTCGTCGACAAACGGTCCGTCGGCCAGGATCTGACCGTGGTCAGCCACAACGTCAACGACGAGAACCGCGACCCGGCCCGGACCGCACGCGAACTGGCCGCTTCCGATGCCGAGCTGCTCGCCCTGGAGGAGCTGAGCGCGCGCACGGCACCCATGTACGAGCGCGCCCTGGCCGGCGCGTATCCGTACCACTCGGTGCAGGGCACGGTCGGGCTGTGGAGCGCATATCCGCTGCGGGACGTGGAGCCGGTCGCGATCATGCCGTGGACCCGTGCCCTGCGGGCCACGGCCGAGACCCCCAAGGGGCCCGTCGCCGTCTATGTCGCCCACCTCGCGTCGGTACGGGTGCTCCCGGGCGTGGGCTTCACCACGGCGAGGCGCAACGAGGCGGCCGCCCGGCTCGCCGACGCCCTACGTTCCGAACGGCTGCCCCGGGTCGTGGTCGTGGGCGACTTCAACGGCACGACCGACGACCGCGCGCTGCGGCCGGTGGCCTCTCGGCTACGGTCGGCCCAGGAGGAAGCCGGTGACGGCTTCGGCTTCAGCTGGCCCGCTTCGTTCCCGGTGGCCCGGATCGACCAGATCCTGGTGAGGGGCGTCACCCCGGTCTCGTCCGGGACCCTGCCGTCCACCGGGAGCGACCACCTGCCGGTCACGGCCGGTCTGCGCCTGTGAGACGTGCGTGCGACGGCCGCCTCCTTGCCCGGCGGGACGCTCTCCGGCAGTCCGGTACCGATCGACCTTCAGGTGACGTGATGCAACAGCACGACCGTGACGCGGCGGGACAGTACGGCGGCGGGCCCACCGGTCCCGCCCCGGCCTCCGTGCCCGACTCCACCCCTGCCCCCACCCCGGCCTCCGTGCCCGACTCCGCCCCGGCCTCCGTCCACGTACTGCTGGTCGAGGACGACGAAGCGATCCGCAGGTCCGTCGGGATGGTGCTGGAACGCTACGGCTATCGGGTCTCGGTGGCGTCCGACGGCCTGACGGGCCTTGAGATGTTCCGGGAGGGACAGCAGGACCTGCTGCTCCTCGACATCATGCTGCCGCACCTCGACGGCATCGGACTGTGCCGCCGGATCCGTGAGACGAGTCAGGCACCCATCCTGATGATGTCGGCCCGCGGCGCCTCGCTCGACGTGGTGGCGGGCCTGGAGGCGGGCGCCGACGACTACATCGTCAAACCGGTCGACACCACCGTCCTGCTGGCGCGGATCCGCACCCTGCTGCGCCGGGCCACCTTCACCCGGCCTCCCGCGGCGGACAGCCGCCCGGCCGACGACGGCCTGCTCACCTTCCGCGACCTCAGCGTCGACACCCGTGGCCTGGAGGTGTGCGTCGACGGCCGTCCGCTCGCGCTCACCCCGACCGAACTGCGCCTGCTCCTGGAGTTCGTGGCCGCGCCGGGCATCGCCCTGCAACGGCAGACCCTGCTGCGCAAGGTGTGGGACTACGGCTGGGACGGTGACAGCCGGGTGGTGGACCTGGCCGTGCAGCGGCTGCGCAAGAAGATCGGCGCCGGTCACATCGAGACCGTCCGCGGTTTCGGCTACAAGTTCCGGCGCTGAGAGGCGCTGAGATGCGACAGACGACCGGCCCCGCCCTCGCCTCCGGCGCCCAGTCCGACCGCACCGCGTCCGCGGACGGCCCCGGCCACGTGCTGCGGCGCCTCATCGACCCGCGGTCCCTGCGCTGGAAGATCGCTGCCGGGGTCGCGGCAGTGGCCTGCGCGATGGCGCTCGGCATCGGGATCCTCGTTCACCGGACCACCGAGGCCCGCGACATGAACGTCGGCCGCGGCGACGCGACGCGCGCGCTGGAGTCGGCCGAAGCCGAGTTCCGGGGCGCGCAGCCGTCCCCGTCCGGGGTTCCCGGCTATCTGCTCGGCGCCGACGTACCGAATGAATTGCTGGACCGGCTCGGCTCCGAGCCCGCGCCCGTGACCTGGTACGACGAGCGGAGGCCGGCTCAGGGGCCGCGGATGTGGGCGGCGGACCACGTCGACGGCACCGTGCTGGCCGTCTGGGTGGACATGGGCGCCAAGCTGCGCAGCCTCCAGGCCCTGGACCGGCACATGAGGTACGCGGCCCTCGCCACGCTCGCCGTCGTCGTCCCCCTCACCCTCCTCGCCGTCGAACTGGCGCTCCGCCGTCTGCGCCGCGTCGTCGGGACCGCCCGCCGCATCAAACACGGTGATCTGGACGCCAGGACCCGGAGCCGCGGCCATGACGAGATCAGCGAGATCTCCTCAGCCGTCGACCTCATGGCGGACGCCCTGCAGGACCGGCTGCGCGACGAGCAGCGCTTCACCGCCGATGTCGCCCACGAACTGCGCACCCCGCTGGCCGGCCTCGTCACCTCCGCCTCCCTCCTCCCGGAGAGCGAGGCCACCGGCCTGGTCCGCGACCGCGTCCAGGTGCTGCGCGCCCTCGTGGACGACCTCCTGGAGATCTCCCGCCTGGACGCGGGGGCGGAAGAGGCCGATGCCCAACCGGTGCCGCTCGGTGAGTTGGTGGCGGAATCCGTGCGACGCACGGGACTGGAGACCCGGGTCACGGTGAGCGGCAGCCCGGTCGCCGAGACCGACCCGCGCCGCCTCGACCGCATCGTCACCAACCTGGTCATCAACGCCCACCGCCACGGCGCGACGCCGGTCGAGGTGACCGTCGGCGAGACGACCGTCGTCGTACGCGACCACGGCCCCGGCTTCCCCCCGGAAGTCCTCGCCCACGGCCCCCAGCGCTTCCGCACCGGAGCCGCCGAGCGGGGCCACGGACACGGCCTCGGCCTCACCATCGCCCTCGGTCAGGCCCACGTCATCGGCGCCCGCCTCACCCTGGCCAACACCGCGGCCGGCGGAGCCGTGGCCACGCTGGAACTGCCGGGCCGCCGCAGCCCGTGTTCCGGCACCCCCGTCTGATCAGGGGCGACCGCCGACCTCTACGTCCACGCGATCGCCTCCGACGGCCGCGGCGGTCTGTGGGTCACCGGCAACGACCAGACCGAACCGGCCTCCGCCGAGCCGGTCTTCTGCCACTACGACGGCACCACCTGGACCAAGGAGCCCGGAGCCGACGGGCCCGACGGCGACACCCGGTGGCCGCCCTACTCCTTCTACGACCTGGCACCGGGCCGCGCCGCCGGGCAGTTCTGTCGAGCGTCGAGCCCGCCCGGGAGACATACAGGAGCCCCCGGGGGGAAGCACCGGGGGCCGCAACATGCAGTCCCCGGTAGTCCATCTCGGTTTCACGAGTTCCAACCGTCGCTGAAAACTCGGAGATCGAGCGGATCCGCCGGGGGCCTGGCCAGAGCCGACGAGTTCGTCACGTCATCAATGAACGTCTTCACCGATGGTGCGGCTCGCTCTGGTTTTCTGGTGTAATAGTGATTTTCCTCCCTGTTTGTCATGAGTCAAGGGGTTCCCGGAATTCTTTCTGACCAATTCGGCGATCGAACGCGATACGCGTACGCGTGACCACAGGGCGTCCGACGACCCGCCCGTGGCCCGTACGGGTACGGGGCCGAAGGCGCGTGCAGTACCCCTGTGGGGGTACGGACGACTCCACCCCGGAGAGGGGAGCGGGCTTCCTTCTCTCCCCCTCCGGGCGCTTCTAGCGTCATTGCCATGACGACTGCAGAACTGCGGGCCCTACCGCAAGAGGCTCGATTCCGTGGACTGTTCACCTATGTGGTGATCGCCTACCTGGGCATGTGGGTGGCGATGTCCCCCTTGCTGCTCGGGGGGTTCCGGCGCACCGACGGCAGGGCCGAGCCCGGCGTTCAGGAACAGCTGTGCATAGCGGGGGCCATGATGGCTCCGGCCCTCGCCGCGATCGTGGTGGTGCGCTGGGTGGAGCGCCGTGACGGCCGACTGCGCGACGTGCTCGCCCTGCGCATGCCGAGGCCGTGGTCCCACGCGGTGCGCTGGATGCTGGCGGCCGTGGCGGTCCCCGCGGGCCTCACCGCCGTCACGCTGGCCATCGGCACGGCGGCGGGTGTCTACCCCTTCGGTGGTGTGAGGTGGGGCGACACGATCGCCTGGGCGGGGACGGCGCTGGTGCAGATGCTGGTGTCCCTCCCGCTGTTCTTCGGTGAGGAACTGGGCTGGCAGGGCTATCTGCTCCCCCGGCTCGCGTACGGAAAGGGCCGCGCGCGTCCGGTGCGGGCCTACCTGGTCACGGGGGCCGCCTTCGCGCTGTGGCACCTGCCGACCCTGCTGATGGGCGGGCAGTATCCGGGGCGGCCCTGGTACGTCTCCGTGCCCGCCATGGTGATCAGCTGCAGCCTCGCTCTGCCGGTCTTCAGCTGGCTGCGGCTGGCCTCGGGATCGGTGATCCCGGCGGTCATCGGCCACGCCTTCGTCAGCACGGCCAGTGTGAGCATGGTCAAGCACTTCGCGGAGCCGGACGCCCCGTTGAACCCGCTGCAGATGAGTCTCGCGGGGTGGCCGGGCTGGATCGCCATGGGCGCCCTGGTGGCCTTCCTCGCCCTTACCGGAAGGCTCGTGCTTCCCGCGCCCCGATCGGCAAAGGGCGAGAAGGCCGGGACGAAGGAGCCGGGGAGCCCGGACCGGACTCCTGACCGTACGCCCTGACCGGAACGTTCCGACCTGCCCGTCCGGCCCCCGCCGATGACCCCTTTGGTCCGCCATTGCTCGCGGAACCGGAGCAGCGCTCACAGGCTGAGGCGGGGGTACTACGGGAAGGGCGGCCCCTTGATGAGGCTTGTCGTCGATCTCAACCGGTGCCAGGGGTACGCGCAGTGCGCGTTCCTCGCACCCGATGTCTTCGCCATGCACGGCGAGGAGTCGCTGCTGTACAACCCGCACGCCGAGGGAGCGCAGCGGGAGCAGGTGCTGCGTGCCGCCACCGCGTGTCCGGTGCAGGCGATCCTGGTGGACGACCTGGACGAGCCGGACGGAGGGGTCGACGTGCGCGAGGCGTCGGCCGCGGCGGGCGAAGGCACCGCGCGGGAGAGGCTGTCCGGTGTCCGGTGACAGATACCTGGAGTGGCTGAGGCGCGAGGGACGGATCGTGATCGTCGGCGCCTCGCTCGCCGGTTTCCGGGCCGCCGAGACGCTGCGGAAGGAAGGCTTCGGCGGTTCGCTCACGCTGATCGGTGACGAGCCCCATGAACCGTACGACCGGCCGCCGCTCTCCAAGCAGGTCCTGCTGGGGCGCGCGACCGCCGACCGCACCGCGCTGCCCCGGCGGCTGGCGCTCGACGCCCGATGGCGCCTCGGTGTCGCCGCCACCGGGCTGGACATGGCGGCCAAGCGGGTGCGCCTGGCCGACGGCAACGAGGTGGACTACGACCGCCTGCTGATCGCCACCGGCGTGCACGCCCGGCCCTGGCCCCACGAGACCGAGGCCGAACTGGACGGGGTCTTCGTCCTGCGTACGCGGGACGACGCCGCCCGGCTGCAGCGGCGGCTGGCGGCGTCACCCCGCCGGGTACTCGTCATCGGCGCCGGATTCACCGGTTCGGAGATCGCGTCGGCCTGCCGCGAGCGGGGACTGCCGGTGACCGTCGCGGAACGCGGTCCGGCGCCTCTTGTGGGCGCGCTCGGCGGAGTGATCGGCCGGGCGGCCGCGGAGCTGCAACGCGAGCGCGGCGTGGACCTGCGCTGCGGAATCATGGTGACGGCTCTGGAGGGCGACCCGGCCGGACGTCTGCGGCGCGCGCATCTGTCCGACGGCAGCACCGTCGACGCGGACGTCGCGGTGGTCTCGCTCGGCGCGACGCGGAACACCGAGTGGCTGGCCGGGTCCGGGCTCGGCGCCGGACCGCGCGGCATCGCCTGCGACGCCGGATGCCGGGCCTTCGACGTCCGCGGCATCGTCACCGACGACGTCTTCGTCGCCGGCGACGTCGCACGGTCCCCGCACGCGCTCTTCGGGTACCAGTTCCTGTCGCTCGAACACTGGGGCAACGCCGTCGCACAGGCCGAGACCGCCGCACACAACATGATCAGCAGCAGCTCGGAGCGCCGACCGCATCTGTGGGTGCCTGCCTTCTGGTCCTCCCAGTTCGGGGTCAACATCAAGTCGGTCGGCGTCCCGTCCCTGGGCGAGGAGGTCATCGTCGCCCAGGGGTCGCTCTCCGACCGCCGCTTCACCTGCGTGTACGGATATCAGGGCCGCGTCATCGCGGCAGTCACCTTCGACCAGACGAAGTGGCTGGAGTTCTATCAGCGGCAGATCGAATCGGCCGCGCCGTTCCCGCCCACGTACTCCTCGGTGGACCGTCGTCCCGAAGGTCTGCGCCCGGTCCCGGCCGAATTCCCGGACCCCTCCCTGCCCACCCACGGGCCGTCCGTCACCGTGAGCGGCTACTCACCGACCGACCAGCGGATCACCTTCATCCCCGCCCGGGCCTGACCGCGGTCCGCGAGCCCCGCTGTCCCACGCCCACAAGGACGCCACCATGACGCATGACACCCTCCTGCGGCAGATCCTCGACTACGCCAACCGCGCCGATCCCTATCCGCTGTATACCGAGCTCCGCAAGACGCCCGTCGTCCAGGGGGGCGACGACCTGTTCGTCGTCAGCACGTACTGGGAGATCAAGAGTCTGCTGCACGACCCTCGGATCAGCTCGGACGTGCGCAACCTCTCCCCCAGTGCCGCCGGAACGCTCCTTCAGGAGGAAGAGGCGTCGAACCTGCCGCCCGCCTTCCTCAGACTCGACCCTCCCGAGCACGACCGGCTGCGCCGGATGACGATGCGACCGTTCGGACCGCCACAATCGCCCCGGCGCGTCCACGACATGCGCGGCGAGCTGGCCCGGATCGTCTCCGGCCTGGTCGACGGTTTCGGGGACCGGAAGCAGATCGACCTGGTCGACGACTTCTCCTACCCCTTCCCCGTCACCGTGATCTGCCGGCTGCTCGGCGTTCCGCGCGAGGACGAGGCACGCTTCCACACCTGGGCCGACACCATCGCCGCCGGCCTCGACCCGGACCCGGACCAGGACCCCGGCGAGCGGCGGCGCGTCACCCAGCAGGCCCGCACGGAACTGGGGCTGTATCTGTCCGGGCTCATCGACGAGCGCACCGAAGCGCCCGGCGACGACATGCTCTCCGCCCTGGTCACCCAGCACGGCGCGGACGGGCGGATGACCCGGATGGAAGTGCTCAGCACGGCCGCGCTGCTCCTGATCGCCGGTCACGAGACCACGGTCAACCTCATCACCAACGGGATGCTCACGCTGCTGCGCAACCCCGACGTCCTGGAGCGGCTGCGCGAGGACCCCGGACTGGCCCTCCCGATCGTGGAAGAGCTCCTGCGCTTCGAGCCCCCCGTGCAGTTGCTTCCGCAGCGCACCACCCTCGCGGACATCGACATCGCGGGCACCACCATCCCCAAGGGCGCTTCCATCTGGCTCGTCCTGGCCTCCGGCAACCGGGACCCGCAGCGGTTCTCCGACCCCGACCGCTTCGACCCCGGCCGGAAGGACAACCAGCACCTCGGCTTCGGCAGCGGCATCCACAACTGCTTCGGCGCACCCCTCGCCCGTCTGGAGGCCCAGCTCGCACTCACCGAGCTCGCCCGCAGGCTCGACGGCCCCCGGCTGGTGGAGGACCCGCCCCCGTACCGCCGAAACGCCGTACTGCGCGGCCCCCGCCACCTGGACATCGCCTTCGACGGACTCCGTGCCTGAGCGGTGCGACGGACCACGTGCCCGACCGGTGCGTGCCCGGCCGTCGGTGGTTTCCATGCCGGAGAAGGTGCGAGCTGTGGCCCGCTCCGGGGGCGGCCGACATCATGGGCTGATGCCGACGCATGAACCGGACCGGCGCGACACCGGACCCTCGCTGGAGCAGATCCTCGGGCTGACGGCTCCCGGGATGCTCGATGTCGTCGTGGCACCGCTCGGCACCGGTGTTCCGGTGGCCGATGTGGTGCTGCACGACCCCGGTGAGGAGCGGGACGGCACCTGGGCGGCGTCCGGGCTGATCCTGCTCGCGGTCGGTGTGGAGGTCGCCTCGCCCGAGGCGGTCGACGTGCTGCGCGAGGCCGACCGGGCCGGGGCCGCGGCCGTGGTGATGCGGAGCGGCTCCCGCGGGCCGCGGGCAGCGCTGCTGGAGGCGGCCGGCCGGGGACGGACGGCGTTGCTGACCCGACGGCCGGAGCAGGGGTGGACCGAGGTGCTCGGCCGGTTGCGGACCGCTCTGGTGCACAGCGCCCCGGCCCGCTACGCCGCGCTGCCGGGCGGCACGGACGGGGTGGACGGGCTGCGGCTCGGCGATCTGCCGGCGCTGGCCAACACGGTGGCCGACCTGGTCGGCGGTGCCATCACGATCGAGGATCCGCAGTCGCGGGTACTCGCGTACTCGCGGATGGACCACGAACCCGACCCGATGCGTCGGCTGACGATCCTCGGGCAGGAGGTCCCCCGCTGGCGGGTCGTCGAACTCCGCGAGAGCGGCTTCTTCCAGGCGCTGTGGAGCACCGACGACGTGGTGCGCCGGCCCGCCGACGACCGGTTCGCCGAGCGGCTGGCCATCGCGGTGCGCCACGGGTCCGAGGTTCTCGGGTCGATCTGGGCCGCCGCCGACGGCCGGCCGCTCGCCGAAGGCGCGGCTGCGGCGCTGCGCACGGCGGCGCGGGCCGCCGTACCGCATCTTTCCCACCATCGGACGTGGGGCCGGGCGGCGGCGATGGCGCGGGAGGAGGCGGTCCACGCGCTGCTGGACGGGGCCGCGCATCCGGTGCGGACCGCGCACGATGCCGGGATCGCGCCGCACCGGCCGTACACGGTGCTGGTCGCGGAGGCGTACGACAGCCGGGCCCTCGGCACCGCTGCCGGGCCGGGCGCCGGGGGCGACGCCGAGCAGCGGGTGCTGGATGTGCTCGCGCTGCAGGCCTCCGCGTACCGGCCGGGGTGCGTGACAGCGCGGTCCGGACGACGGCTGTACGTCCTGGTCCCGGCACGCGACGGTGAGCCCGATCCGGGCCGCACCCTGCTGGCGACGGCACGCGCGGTGCCGCACACCACGGTGTTCGCGGGCGTCGGGCCGGTGGCGGCGGACCTGTCGGCGCTGGCCGCGTCGCGGGAGGCCGCCGAGCTGGTGGTACGGGTGCTGCGGGAGCGGGCCGCGGCGCTGCCGCTCCCGGAGGCGGTGTCGGCGGTGGCGGTGTTCGGCGAGGTGGAGACCGACGCGTCGGTGCTCCGGGTGCTCGACCGGGTCGAGCCGATGTGGGACTCCCTGTCGGGGCCCGTGCACGCGATGGCGGAGCACGACCGGGCACACGGTTCGGAGTACGGCGCGTCGGTCGCCGCGTACCTCGACGCGTTCGGCGACACGGGCACGGCCGCGCGGCGCCTGAACGTGCACCCCAACACCCTGCGCTACCGGCTGCGCCGGGCCCGGGAGCTGTTCGGCGTCGATCTGGCCGACCCCTCCGTGCGGCTCCTGGCGGACCTCGGGCTACGGCTCGCGGCGCGCGGCACCGGTGACCCGAACCGCCTTTGACCGAGCGTCCGTTGTCCGACAGGCCGATCACACGTCCCATCATTCGGCTGATCGTGGGCCGATCATTCGGCTGATCGTGGGCCGATCATTCGGCTGATCGTTCGGCTGTCCGGTGTCACAAAGAAATCGGGCAGGTGTCGTCGTGTCGGTCGAAGACGCGCCTCCCCCCGCGCGCCGAAGCTGTCCGTACGGCCGACAGCCGCACACCCGCACAGGCCGACGGCCGTCCGGCCGACGTGACAGATGGAGGGTTGTTGTTGTGGTTCCCATGACTTCCGGCTCGGCAGCCCGACGGCGCAGCACCAGACGGACGGCGGCGCTGGCGCGTGCCGTCGAGGAGGGACTGATCGGCCCGTCCTCGCCCGTGGTCGGGCTCCTCGACGTGGACGGTGTGCTCGCCGCCGTCGACGCGCTCGACAAGGCGTTCCGGGGGCCCGCCCCGGTACAGCACACGTTCGCGGCCAAGGCGTGCGGCCTGGTGCCCGTGCTGCGGCTGCTCGCCGAGGCGGGCATGGGCTGCGAGGTGGCCTCGCCCGGTGAACTGGAACAGGCACTGGCGGCCGGGTTCACCTACGACCGGCTGGTCTTCGACAGCCCCGCGAAGACGGTCGGGGAGCTGGAGTTCGCCCTCGCCCATGGCATCGCGTTCAACCTGGACAACTTCCAGGAGATGGCCCGCGTCGACCGTCTGCTGGCCGGGCGGTCCGCCGCCGGCCCGATCGGGCTGCGGGTCAACCCCCAGGTGGGGGCGGGCGCCATCGGGGCGATGAGCACCGCGACCGCGACCTCGAAGTTCGGCGTCGCGCTGCGCGATCCGGGAGCCGTCGACGCGGTGATCGACGCCTTCGCGCGCCGGCCGTGGCTCAACCGGCTGCACGCGCACGTCGGTTCCCAGGGCTGCCCGCTGCCGCTCGTCGCCCGGGGCATCCGCGCCGCGTACGAACTGGCCGAGCGCATCAACGAGCGGCTGGGCCACCCCCGGATCACCGGGATCGACATCGGCGGCGGGCTGCCCGTCAACTTCGACGACGAGGACGACCGGCCGACGTACGCCGACCACGTCGCCGGACTCCGTGACGCCGTGCCCGGCCTCTTCGACGGGCGCTACACCCTGATCACGGAGTTCGGCCGCTCCCTGCTGGCCAAGAGCGGAACGATCGCGACGGTCGTCGAGTACACGAAGTCGGCCGGTGGGCGGCGGATCGCGGTCACGCACGCGGGTGTCCAGGTGGCCACCCGTACGGTCTTCATGCCCGATGCCTGGCCGCTGCGCGTCGGGGTGTTCGACGCCTCGGGCCGCCCCAAGGAGGGCCCGACCGAGACCGTCGACATCGCGGGCCCGTGCTGTTTCGCCGGGGACCTGACCGCCACCGGGCGCGAGCTCCCGGTCGTCGAGCCCGGCGATGTGGTGGCGCTCCACGACACCGGCGCGTACTACTTCTCGTCGCACTTCTCGTACAACTCACTGCCCCGGCCCGCCGTGTACGGCTACCGGACGGAAGCGGACGGGCGGGTGCGCTTCGCGCTCGTGCGCGAGGCGCAGAGCGTGCGCGAGGTCGTCGAGGAGAGCGGCCTCGCACAGGCGGACGCGCTGGTGGCCCTGCGCGCGACCTGAACCCGGCTCCCGGGGCGCCCCGCGCGTCCGGCCCGGCGGGACAGCTCGGCGGGACAGCTCGGCGGGACAGCTCGGCGGGACAGCTCGGCGGCACACTGTACGCACGACCGTACGGTGTGCCGCCAGGGCTACTCTGGGTGCGCGAAGGACGCGAAGGACGCGAAGGAGAGGAGGCCGCATGCCGGCCGACAGGCAGCCGTATCCCTCGGTGTGGACGCGTCCGCAGCGGCCGCGGCGGGAACAGCCTGCGCTGAGCCGGGACCAGATCGTGGCCGCGGCCCTGGAACTGCTCGACAGTCAGGGCATCGACGCCCTGAGCATGCGCAAGCTCGGCACCCGGCTGAATGCCGGGGCCACCTCGATGTACTCGCACGTGGCCAACAAGGACGAGCTGATCGAGCTGGTCGTGGACGAGGTCTACGGCGAGGTCGAGCTGCCGTCCGACGACGGCCCCGCCCACTGGCGCGCCGCCACCGTCCTCATCTCCCGGAGCCTGCGTGCGGCGCTGCTGCGTCACCCCTGGATCGTCTCCGTGCTCGGCGAGGCCGGCGTCGCCCATCTCGGTCCGAACATGTTGCGGCTGTCCGAGGGCATGCTCACCGTCTTCGAGGAGGCGGGCTTCTCGCTGGAGCAGGCGGATCGGGCCGTCAACACGGTCATGTCGTACATCATCGGCGTGTCCACCGCCGAGGCCGCCTGGCTGACGATGCTCACCCGCAGCGGCCGGAGCGAGCAGGAGTGGACGGAGCACCTGTGGCCCGCGGCCGAGCGCGCCGTACAGCCGTACCCGCGGCTGCGGCGGCTGTACGCGTCACGACGCGGCGAGGTGGTGGACGGCGCCCGCGACGACAACTTCGGCGACGGGCTCGCCTGCGTGCTCGACGGCCTGGAGGCCCGTCTGCCCGGTGCGGGCCGCTCCGCCGGCTGAGGCGCTCTCAGGACCTGCGGCCGAAGAACTCGACCTCCGCGACGGCCAGTCGGCGGCCGGGTCCCGCCCCGTAGGCGCTGTCCGTCGTCAGACGGGCCCGGACGATCTCCGAGCCGCGCAGGTCGAAGGTCTGCTGACCGGGCTGGTCCTTGACCCTGATCTCCTTGCTGACCCGGCTTCCGTCCGCGGAGGTGAGCAGGACGGTGACCCTGGCCGGGCGGGCCTGGGTGAGGAACTCGTCCAAGTTGGTTGATGTACCGGAGAAGACGACGAGCTTCAGCACCCGTACCGGCTGCTCGAAGTCGCACTCCAGGTACTGGCTCACCCCGGTGTCGGGACCTGCGGCCGCGGGCGCCCAGTAATGGTTGGTGTAGCCGTCGAACGCCGCGCCGGCCGGGTGGCCCGGTGCCGTGCTGGAGGCCCGGAACCGGGCCGGCGGCACCGCCTCCGGCGTCCCGGTCTCGTCCTTGGCGAAGCCGAACCAGCCGGACACGTGCGGAAGGGCGAACCACACACCGCACGCCACCACGATCAGCGCGATCGGAAGCGCCAGGCCGGGGCGGCGCCACAGCCGACGCCGCGGCCGGGTGCCGGCGGTGGGCGCCTGACGCGGCCGGCGCCGGAGGATCCGGCGCCACCAGGGAGGCCGGACCCCGGGCGGCGGGCCCGGGTCCAGAAGCAGTGCGCAACGGATGCACAGGGAACGGTCCGGGGCGTTCTCCGTACGGCAGTTGGGGCAGCGGACCGGGGCGGCGGGGGGCGGGTCCGGCGGTGCGTGCGTGGGGGCCGGCGGCACGTCGGGCAACGCCTCGGGCCCCCGCACCGACGCGTCCGGCTCGTCACCGGGGCGACGTGGGGCCGCCGCCGCGGCAGCACCGGGGGACACGGGGCGCGGCCGAGGCTCGGGTTGCGGCTGAGGTTGGAGTGATGGTTGGGGCTGGGGCGACGGCTGCGGCTGGGGCTGGGGCTGGGGTGTCAGTCGGGGCTCGGGTTGCGGCTGGGGTGCCGGGACCGGAGCTGGGGCCTGGACCGGAGCTGGGGCCTGGACCGGAGCTGGGGCCGGGGCCGGAGCTGGGGCCGGGGCCGGGGAAGCCGAGGAGCCGCCGACGGGCCCCTCCCACTCCAGGAACGCCCGGCACGAGGTGCAGAACTGCGTCCCCGGCGCATTGTTCTGCCCGCACGTCTCACAGATCACGAGACCTCCAGGTCGAAGCCCACATGCGCCGGTATCTCCGTACGGATCAGCTCCTCCAGCCGCACCCGGTCGACCTGGTACGGCTGCGAGGCCCGGACCCGGACCGTCACCCACGGCCGCGGGCCGCCCGGGAACTGCGTGTGCGGTGTCGACGACCACGCCGTGCCGCCGCTCTCGACGATGTCCGGCTCGATCCCGGTCTCCAGGAACACCGCATCCGAGAGGCCGCGCCGGGTGCCGCGCCGGCGGTGCCGTTCGACCGCGCCGCGCACCGTCGCGCGCCGCTGCTCGACCGGGTGGTCCTCGTGCGGCTCGACGGCAACCCACCGGGCCAGCCAGGCCAGGAAGTCCTCCGGCGCACTGCGCGGGTCGAGGTGGGCGGGCAGATTGTCGATGGAGAGCAGGACCGGGGCGAGTACGTCGTCGAGCGCGGCCAGGAACCGACGCAGGAAGTCCTGCTCCAGGTAGACCGCCGGGAGCTGTTCGATCAGCGGGTGCGGTGTCGGCAGGCCGGTCACGGCTGTACGCATGGCGGTCAGGCCTCCCGTACCCGGAGCTGGTGCTCATAGCTGAAGACCAGTGCGTGCCGGTCCAGCGCGATCTTGGCGGTGGGTTCGCCGCGCTCCCCGGTCACGGGGTCCGCGGGGAAGAGACGGACGTCCTCCACGAGGTCCACGCCCGGCACCTGTTGCAGCACGGCGAACGCCTCGCCCGACTGGACCGGTCGCCCGAACGGCCAACCCTCGCCACCCGGCCCGCCGCTCAGCGGGTTGAAGTAGCCGTAGAGGGCCGCCAGCGCCTCCTCCCGTACCCGTTCCGGTACGACGCCCCTGCGGGCCTGCACCGAGGCGACCACCGTCACCCCCTGGTAGAAGGGCGGTTCGACCACCAACCGGGCCCCGATCGGGCGCCGTTCGTCCAGGTACCCCGCGATCAGGGCGAGCGTGTGCTGCGGCGGGACGAGCTCGTTGAACCGGATCCGGCCCTGCTCGTCGCTGCGCCCGGCCGGTACCACGAGCAGCCGCACCCCGCCCGCCTCCACGTCCGAGTCCCCGCCGGCCGGGATGCACTGCACCCTGGACGCGTCGGGGGCCACCTCGCGGGCCAGCAGTTCGTAGTCGTGCGGGACGACGGCCCGGTGCAGCGTCCGCAGCGTCATCGGCCCGCGCACCCGCGCGCTGTCCACCGTCTCGCCGTCGACTCCGCCGAGCGCGGGCCGCCGGTTCTCCACCCGGGCCACGTACGGGACGGCACTGCGCAGCACCCGGAGCGTGGAGCGGGCGACATTGCCGCGCAGACCACCGCCGGTACGGTACGCGCGCACGCGCACGGTGGCGCCCTTCGGCGGTACCGCGCCGTAGTAGCGGATGGAACCGTCCCGCTCCCGTACCGCCGGACCGAATTCCACCCGCCCCGAGTTGGGGTCGAGCGTGATGTGCCGGTCGTCGGGTCCGGAGTGCGCGAAGTCGTCGACGCGGGTCCACTCCGTGCCCTGCGGACCGCCGGCCGGGTCCGCGACCTCGACGACGAAGTCGCCGGGGACGACGGGCGGGCGGCTCACCGTGAAGGTCTGTCCGGGTACCCCCTCGGCCGGGCCGAGCACCTCGTCGGTCACGGTCTCGGCGTGTACGGCCCCGACGGTCGCGCCGATCGTGAACGCCGTGATCCGGCGCACCACGGGAGGCGCCATGTACGTGGGCTGCCCGGGTTCGGCCTCCGCCAGTCGGCAGCGCAGCCAGCCGCCGGTCCGGCGCACGACGACGGCAGGAGTGTGCCCCTGCGGCAGGTGCAGGATCAGTTCCCCGGACCGGTTGAAGCCGCCGGTGTCGTCCTTCTCGACCTCGCAGACCGTCCAGGCGCTGCCGTCCCAGGCCTCCCAGAGCAGCGGCGGCCTCAACGGGTCCACACCGACGCCCTCGACCGCGCAGTCCAGCCGCAGCACGACGACCCCCGCCGGAACGGCGGCCGACAGCCCCACATAGAGCGCGTCGCCGGGCGTGGGCGCGGTGTCGAAGCAGGGGACGGCCCGGCCCAGTGCGAGTTCCTCGGTCCGGTCGACGGCGTCGCCGGCGGTCGGCCAGGTCGCGAGATGGGCGAACTCGCACGGGACGACGGACAGTTCACGGACCGTCGTGAACACGACCGCCTCCTCCGTCTCCGTACGGACGGTCGCCACCTCCGTGCCGGCCCTCACCCGCACCGGTTCGGGCTGCGGCGCGGAGAGCCGGAACGTCACATCGGTGTGGGCGGCCGTGGGCGGGTGGAGCCGGACCCCGATCAGGTCGAGGAAGGTCAGATAGCTCTTCTCCGGAACCCGGTTCACGCGGTAGACGAGCTGGTCGACCATGGTCGCGAAGGCCTCGATGAGGGTCACGCCGGGGTCGGAGACATTGTGGTCGGTCCACTCGGGGCAGCGCTGCTGGACGAGTCGTTTCGCCTCGTCGACCAGGCCCTGGAAGCGGCGGTCGTCCAGATGCGGACTGGGCAGCGTCACGCGCCGTCCACCTCCTCGTGCTGCGGAATCACATAGAACGGAAAGACGAGGTTCCGGGGGTCGTTGGCGCCCCGGACGGTGTAGCCGATGTCGATGTACAGGACCCCGTTGTCCACCTCGTCGAAGCGGACGACGACCTCGGCGACCTCGATCCGGGGCTCCCACCGGTCCAGCGCCAGACGTACCTCGTACGCGAGCTGTCCGGCGGTGCCCGCGTCCGCCGGGGCGAACACGTAGTCGTTGATCGCGCAGCCGAACTCCGGCCGCATCGGCCGCTCGCCCGGTGACGTCGCGAGGATCAGCCGGATCGACTCCTCCAGCTCGTGCTCGCCGCGCACGAGGGCGATGGAGCCGGTGGCGTCGGTGCGCGGCGGAAACGCCCAGCCCGCGCCGATGAACTGCTGCCCCATGGACGCTCAGCCTCCGATCAGCACCGTCGGGCACCCGGACACGACGGGTGAGCCGCAGGCGGCGAGGTCCCCGACGCGTGCGGCGGGCTGCCCGCCGATCAGCACCGTGGCGCTACCAGGCGGCGCGAGCGCGGACGGCGGATGCACCGCGGGCGGCGGCGAGGCGCACAGGTGCGGGGTGCCGACCGTGGCGGCGGGGAGGCCGCCGATGAGCACGGACGGGACGCCGGGCGGCCCGACCGTGCCGGGGTGTCCGGTGGGGTCGCCGACCCGTGCGGCTGCCGCCGCGGCTGCTGACATGGAAGTCCGGTCCTCTCGTTCGGCGCGTCCCGCGCGGTCAATTGATCTTCACCAGCGGCGCGTTGATGGCCAGGGAGCCGCCGCCCTTGATGTCCGTGCGCTGCGTTCCGTCGACCGCGACCCGGGCGCCCCGGACGTCGACCGTGCCGCCGGTGGAGAGCTTGACCTCGCCGTTCCCGCCGTCGACGTTCACTCCGCTGCGGGACGTCAACGTGACGCTGTCACCGCTCAGTTCGAGGGTTCCCTGGCCGCCGTCCAGCGCGATCCCGCGCGCGGCCTTGATGGACACCTGTTGCTTGGCCTCGATGTTCACGCTGCCGTCGCTGTTGATCACGATCACGGTGCCCCTGCGGTCGAGATCGATCTTCAGCTTTCCGTCACCGGTGAGCAGGCGTACGCCCTGTGGTCCGTCCGCGCCGTCCAGGAGTTCCAGCTGGTTCCCGCTCTTGGAGGCGACCGAACGGCGATTGACGGCCCCGCTGGTCGGGTCCACCAGCGGGGAACCACCCACGGAGCCGGATGTGGCGGGGGCGGAGCCGGATGTGGCCGAGGCGGGGCCGGATGTGGCCGGGGCGCCGGTCACCGCGTCGGCCGCCGCACCGGCCGCCCCCGCCGCCCCGCCGCCGCTCGGCCCTCCGCCTGCGCCACCACCACCGCCGCCACCGCTGCCCTGCGACGGCCGGTCCTTCCCGTTGTACAGACCGGCGAGAACGTACGGACGGTCCAGGTGCCCGTGCTCGAATCCCACCAGCACCTCGTCCCCCACCTCGGGGATGAACGCCTCGCCACCGCTCGTCCCGCCCGACTGCGCCGTACGCGCCCAGTCGCTCGCGTACTCGTCCGACAGCCAGGGAAACCGCACCTTGACCCGGCCGGATCCTTCCGGATCGTGGGTGTCCGTGACCGTCCCGTTGACCAGGCCCGCACATCGCGACCCGCCGCCGGACCCCGCTCCGGACCCGCCGGAGCCCGGCCCTCCGCCGGTCAGCCCGAACAGCGAACGCTCCTGCTGTCCGGAGACCGTGAGCCAGGTCTCGTATCCGCGCACCGGGTCGAAGACGTGCCGCGAGGACGTGACCGTGTACCGCCCCTCGAACGGCGCACCCACCGCGTTGAGTGCCACCGCGCTGCCCGCCCGCACCTCCGGATTCCCCCGGATCACCGCCTCCAGCTCCGCGAACGATCCGGCGATCCGTTCCGCCAGGGCCTTCGCCGCCTGGTCCACCTGCGCCTGCGCCCCGTACGCCGCGTCCGTGACCACGAAACGCGCCTCGCCGAACGGCGCGGACACCTCGGCCGCGCTCACCCCGAGCTCCAGCGTCGCCGACTTGCCCGCGGGTGCCCGCCCGACCAGTGGCTGCTTCGTCCTGACGTCCCAGCCGCGCACCTCGACCTCGGAGACCTGCTCCGCGGAGGACACCCCGGCCCGGCAGCGCAGCAGATTGCTGCCCATCTCCAGGACCAGCGGGTCGCGGTCGGCGCGTGCCGAGCCGTCGGGGGCTCCGCTCGCCTCCGCAGGCCGGGTGATGTGCAACTGCCCGTCGAGCACGTACGCCTGGGCGCCCGCCTCCTCCGCGAGACCGCGCACGAACTCCCAGTCGGTGACGTTGGGCTGGGCGATGTGTTCGAGTACGGGCCCGGCGACGTCCACCGTTCCCGGCTTCAGCCCGGCGCGCTGGGCCACCTGGGCGCACACATCGGCGAGCGTCATGTTCTGGTAGCTGGCCACCCGGCGTCCCCGGAACAGCCGGTGCGACTCGTCGAGCCCGCGTACGACGGTGAACGTGCCGGTCTCGTCGAGCTCCACCTCCAGGGCGGTGACCACGCCTTTCAGCAATGGCTTCGGTGCCGTGTCGCCGCCCGCGCGGGCCAGCAGCCGGGCCTCGCTGCCGATCTTCAGCCCGGTCTGCTCCAGCAGGACCCGGTCGGGGTCCCGGAAGCGCAGAAGAAACAGGTCGGGGAGCGTGCGGCTGTCGTCGACGTATCCCTCGACCAGCGTGTTCACGAACCTGGGCGGCAACGGCCGGCCGCCGAACTCCACCACCAGCGCCGACGCGACGCCCGGCTGCGCCATCAGGACCGCCCCCTGTCCCGGGTCTCTTCGAGCCGGTTCAGCTCGTCCAGCGCGGGAAGGAGCAGCTGCCGTCCGGGGGCCAGCCGCATCGGGTCGTCGATCCCGTTCGCCTCGGCGATCACCCGCCAGGCGGCCGGATCGCCGTACTCGCGCTGGGCGAGCGACGGCAGCGAGTCCCCGGCGTCCAGCCGGTGGACCCGTCGGGCCGCGAGGGCGCCCGAGGTCGGGTTCTGCCCCGGAGTGTCCCCGCTGATCTCCTCCATGGTCACCTGGCAGACGGCCCGGATCGGCACACCCGAGGTGGTGAACAGGGTGTACTTCGCCTGTACCTGGCTCACATAGCCCGGGAACCCGGTCAGCCCGCCCCAGTGGAAGACCACCCACGGAGGCGACGAACGCTGCTGCTGACGGGTCTCGTTCGTCGGCACACAGCACGCGAAGAGCTGCTCGACCGAGGTCACCACGCGGGTGTCCTGAGTGTCGCTGGCGTCGAAGAACATCTCCACGGTGAGCTTGCTGGGCTGCGAACCCTGGTACTCCGGCGGACCCGAACTCTTGGCGCCCTTGGCCGGACTCCGCTTCCAGGAGGCGGCCTTGGTGAGGCTCAGCTCCTTCGGGTTGAACTGGAAGTCGATCCGTCCGCACGGGCCACCGGGCGTGAGACCGCCGCCGGTCGGCGGCGTCCGCAGTTCCAGATAGGCGTGCTCCAGCTTGGGCCGGGCCGCACCTCCCCTGCCCGCCTTCGCCGCCGCACCGGCCCCGGACGTACCGGCGGCGCTGAACGCGATGGGGCCCGCACCACTCACGACGGTCAGCCCTCCATCACATAGCCGTGATGGGCGATCTCGATCGTCTCCATCGCGACCTTGGGCGATTCCGGGGTGAAGGACGGGCCGGTCCACCGGACGGGCACGACCTCCAGCAGCCCCCACTGGGCCACCTTCCGCCCGTCCCCGGTCCGCGCCTCGATGTGCGCCGTCTTGCGGCTGAACCCGGTCGTCATGGTGGCGAACCAGCGGGCGACCTTCTCGGTCTCCTTGGTCAGCGGCCTGGACAGCTTCACGTTCGAGTACTTCAGCCGGGTCGGCAGCTGCCACAGATGCCCGTTGTTGCCGCCCTCCTCCCGTGTTTCGAGCACCACCTCACACCCCAGCCCGTCACATGTGTTGAACGACCCGAGCTCGATGTCGTCGATCGTGACGACGAAGCAGACGCTGACGGCGGGATCCTCGTCCTGGGCGGTGGCCATGGCACGTACCTCTCAATTCCCTGTGTTGTCGCTGCTGTTCGTCAGTGCCGGGTGTTGATGAGAAATCCCGCTCGTTCGCGTTCCAGCCGCAGGTCCGCCTTGAAGAGCCGGCTGAGCGGTGTGTACAGGGCGCGTACCAGCTCGTCGGTGACGACGGGTGCCCCGCCAGGGCCGGGGGCAGCTGGGGCGGCGCCCGGTGCACCATGGCCCCCGGCCGTCGGTCCGGGTTCCGGTCCGGATTCCGGTTCCGGATCCTGTCCGGGCTCCGCTTCGGGTTCGGGCGCTGCCTCCCGAGGCGGCTCCGGTGGCGGTGGCTCCTCGGTCTCCGTCTCGCGCTGGATCACGGGTGGCGCGTACGGCGGGGCCGGCGAACCGAACACGACGCTGCCGTCGGCCGCCCGCTGCGCCACCCCGGCGGCCACGGCGACCGAACCGGCCGAGGTGAAGGAGGGCGCGGAGGACACGGAGGACACGGAGGGCGTGTGGGTGGTGGGGGATGCGGCACGGCCACCGGAACCCGGCAATGAGCGAGGCACCGGCGGCCCCCCGGCTGCCTGACGCTGCAGGGCGGGAAGCGGCGCGGAAGGCGCGCCCGTCGTCTGCCCCGGAGCTCTGACGGTACGTTGCAGCGCCGCCGGTACGGACGGTGTCACCGCCGCGATCGACGGCGCACCCGCGCCGCCGGGCGTCCAGCGCACCGGAACAGCATCGGGCAGGGACACCGGCCCGGACCCCGGTCCGGGCCCCGGCACCGGCCCCGCACCGGCCGGCGCAGACGGTGCCACCCCGTCCACCGTGGAACGCTGCACGGCGTCCGTCCCACCGCTCCGCCCGTTCTGGAGCGTCAGGGGCCGGTCGGCGAGCAGCGGCGCGACCGGAGCGGTGGCCGGGGGCGGCGCCAGGGGGGCCTGCGGCACGGCGGGAGTCAATTGCACTGCCGACGTGGGGGCCGGCGGTGTGGCGTCCGACGCGGCGGGAAGCAAGGGGGAGTCGCCGAGCAGCGGCGCGGTGGGTCCGTCGGAGTCGGGGGCCGGCTCCGGGACCGCGGGCACCTGAGCGGCCTCGGGGACCTCACCGACCCCACCACCCCCACCGTCCGCCGCGCTCCGGGCTACCGGAATCGCCCCGGACTCCGGACCCTGACCGTCAACGGCAGCCTGTCGCTGCGCAGTCGGTGGCAGTGCGGACAGGGGAGCACCGAGCCCCGGCGCGCGCCGGGGCGAGCCGGGGGCCGGCGGCATCACCGACCGCTGAACGGGCGGGGCCGGGGACGGGGGCGGGGACGGGCTCGTGGGGGCGGGCGCAGCCGATCCGGAGGAGGCCGATCCGGATGCCGCCACAAGAGGCTGTTCACCCACCAGTTGGCGCACCGGCACCTCCGCCACGGCCGACTCCCCGGCCGACGTCATCGCGGGCGCATCACCCGGAACAACGCGCTGCACGGGCACGGACAGAGGGACGGACAGAGGGATGGACAGAGGAACGGGCCGGGAGACGGACTGAGAAACGGACCTGGTCCCGACCGGCAGTTCCACCGAACGCTCCACGGACCGCTGCACCGGCGACGGACGGTCCACGGTGGCCGGGGAGAGCGGGGCCGTGACCCCGTGCACCAGCCCGGTGGGAGCGTCCGGGCTGACCAGATGCCCGAGGGGTGTCCCGAGCGAGGCGTCCTGCCGGGTGGAGAGCGATCCCTGGAACCCGGAAGGGTCGATGACCAGATCCTGAGCACCCAGCGTCCGCTGTATGGGAGGCAGGTCGGCCAGATCGACCCGTTCGCGCGGCACGGCCGGCGAAGCGGCGCCCGCGCTTCCGGTCTCCGCAGCCGTATCCGTACCCGTGCGCCCGCCACCGCGCAGCCAGGACATCAGGCCCATCGATTCTCCCGCCCTCCCTGCGCTCCTCGCTACTGCCCGTTGAGGCGAGCGATCTGTGCGACGAACCTCAGACGTTCCGGGTGCTCCAGGTCCAGCAGCTCATCGAGCGGCCAGTGGAAGTGGTAGGCGAGGTACGCGACCTCCTCGTAGAGCAGGTCGGCCGCGTACGTCACGATTCCCCCAGGCGGCCACCGGCGAGATCCACCGCGAACTCCTCGTCGCAGGACGGGCAGGTGACGGCTGCGCGGGTGTGGCCCTCGGCGTTGATCCGCCGGTAGAAGTCCTGCAGAAACGCCAGGTCGGAGGCGAAGAGGTCCTCGATGATGCCAGGGTGGATGTCGTCGATCGTGCCGATCCGGGTGACGACCCGGGCGATGAGGACGACCGACAGATACGCGGTGTTCTCGCGCACCCGGTCGTCCCGCAACGGCACGAGTTCATCGCGCGCGGTGGCGAGCCGCATGACTCCGGTACGGTGCACCGCGCCCGTCTCGTCGACGTACCCGCGAGGCAGCTCGAAGGCGAACTCGGTTCGCAGGGCGTCCCGTTGACCGGACCGTCCGCCCCCGGCGACCGGCGACCGTCCGTCCGGTCCTTCGAGGGCCGCGGCCGGGGCCGGAGGCGGCGGGGCCTGTGCCGTACGCCGCATCAGTCGAGTTCCATGCTCTCGTAGGTGATCGCGAGCTTCTCCGTCAGGACCGAGGTGTCACCGGCCTTGAGGGTGCCGATCTCCAGCGACTTCGGCCAGGCGTTGATGAGCTTGTAGCGCTTGATGGCGATGCCCTCGTGGTCATACACGATCACCGCACCGTTGCGGCGGGCCGCGGTCATCCGGCCGAACCGGGAGTCCTTGATCCACCGTTCGAAACTGTTGTCCTCGGTGAGACCCCGGGTCACGGTCACCTCGCCCGCCTTCGGCCGGCCCGGCAGCTTCTTGATGGCGTAGCGGCCGTCGGCGGTGTTCTGCTTCAGCTCGATGACGTCCTGCTCCATCTTCAGACCACTGACCTCGGTGATCTGTTTGATGACGACGCTGTCGAATTCGAGGCCGAAGGAGGCCCCGACGGTGCTGTCGAGATCGGGAAGTGGCACAACAGGCTCCTTTACCGCTCTTGCCGCTTGGAGGACCTCAGAGACGTCCGCGCTGCTCGGCCCGGCTCCCGCCGGTCATTCCCGCCGGTCATTCGTCCTCGCCGTCGGTCATTCGTCCACACCGCCGGTGCCCCCGGTCAGCTGGGAGAGCCGGAAGACGACGAACTCGGCCGGCCGGACCGGTGCCACCCCGATCTCACAGATGACCTGACCTGCTTCGATGCTTTCGGGCGGGTTGGTCTCACGGTCGCACTTGACGTAGAACGCCTCTTCCGGCGTGAGCCCGAACAGGGCGCCCTTGCGCCACTCGTTGACCAGGAACGCCGAGACCGTGCGCCGGATACGGGCCCACAGGGCGTCGTCGTTGGGCTCGAAGACCACCCACTGCGTGCCCGCCAGGATCGACTCCTCCAGGTAATTGAAGAGGCGCCGGACATTCAGATAGCGCCAGGCCGGATCCGATGCCAGCGTGCGCGCGCCCCAGACCCGGATGCCGCGTCCGGGGAAGGACCGGATGCAGTTCAGGCCGATGGGGTTGAGCAGATCGTGCTCGCCCTTGGTCAGCTGGGTCTGCAGGGCCACCGCTCCCCGTACGACCTCGTTGGCCGGGGCCTTGTGCACACCGCGCGACTCGTCGTTGCGGGCCCAGACCCCGGCGATGTGGCCGCTCGGCGGGACCAGCCGCGCGCGCCCCGACGAGGGATCGGCCACACGGATCCAGGGGTAGTAGAGCGTGGCGTACTTCGAGTCGAAGTTGGCGCGGTCGGTGCGCCAGGCGCGGATCTGCTGCGGGCTGAGCCCCGGCGGCGGGTCGAGTACGGCGACGCGGTCGCCCATCAGCTCGCAGTGGCTGATCAGCCCCTGTTGCACGGCGATGACCGACTCCAGGTCCAGCAGCCCGCGTTCGTACGCGCTCATCAGGTCCGGCACGGCGATCGTGGTGACCTCTTCGACGGCCTCCAGCCCGCCCAACCCGGTCCGGCGGTCCGGATCGCCGACGTAGACCTCCGGGGTCAGCGCCCCGGCACCGGGTGACGCGGGCGCCGCCGGGGCCAGGGTCACGGTCTGCGGCTCGGGCCTGGCGGGTGCGGCACCGCGCCCGGACTCCCGGATCTCGATGAGCTCCGACGTGGCGTTGACCCGGGTGGCGACGTTCTCCTTGCTGCGTTTGGTCGTGACGGCCGGGTACGTCTCCGCGACCTGACCGTCCCGCTTCACGACCAGCCGGAAGACGTCGGAGGGCGGATCGTCTCCCTCCGCCTGGGCCACTTCGACGGTGATCTCACCGGCCGCACCGGGTCGGGGTTTCACCGCGTACGGACCGAGCCGCGTCTCCGATCCGGCGGGCAGCTGTCCGGCCGGGGCGTCGTTCCCGTCCTCGGCCGGAGGCTCCGTCCCGTCACCGATGCGCACCACGTAACAGACACCGCCGCCGTTGGTGAAGAAGCCGTGGACGGCGGCGGCGAGATACGTACCGTCGACGAAGTCACCGAACGTGCCGGCGAACTGGCTCCAGTTCGTGATCAGCGTCGGCTCGTCGAACGGGCCCTTCTGCGCGAAGCCGACGAAAGCGGCGACCGAGGTGCCCACCCCTTCGATCGGCCGGGATCCGGACTCGATCTCTTCGACGTAGACGCCCGGGGACAGGTACGACGGCATGTGAGTCTCTCCTTGGCCGGGGAACGCCGGCAATTCTTGCGACAGCCGCGATCACCGGGAACGGACGCACGGCCGCCCGCCCGTGCACGGGCCGCTGCCCGATCAGGCAACGCGCACGCCCTGTACGGCCCAGCGGGCGCTGCCCCCGGCCGCGTCCCCGCGCACTGCGTACGCGATCCACCGCCCCCGCACCCTGGGACGGCGGTCGGGCCCGGTGGCGCCGAGTGCCGACTGTCCGGGGACGTGGTGGGCCGGGAGGGCGGATGAAGGAGCTTCCGGAGAAGGATCCCGCCTCCGTGTCCGTCCGTGGCGGTACCGCCCGGCGCGACGACGTGGCACTCACGCCCGAGGTGTCACGTTCGCAGACGCCCACACCCCACCACCCCGTCGACAGCCGCCCGCCCGGGGACCGCCCCGCCCCCGACCCCCGCAGCCTGCAGCGCCTGCAACGCGCGGCGGGCAACAGCGCGGTCTCCCGTCTGGTGGCCCAGCGCTACACCGCCCCCGTGAAACCGTCCCCCGCGCAGGCCCCCGGCTTCCGCAGGGTCAAGGCCGACGTCGCGGCGAAACGGACCAGGATCGCCGTCCACGCCCCCGCCGCCACCGAGTCGAAATCGGCGCAGGACGCGGCGGTCGCGCCTCCTGACGACAAGGAGGCCCAGGGCAAGGCGGCGAACGCGGAGAAGATGAACGCGGCCAAGCCGGGCGAGTTCAACAAACAGGCGTTCATCGACGCGGTGAACAAGGCGATCGACGCGCAGGCCCCCAAGAACCTCGACCAGGCGGACAAGTTCTCCAAGTCCGGCAAGGCCGACAAGATCAAGGACGAGGTCGACGGCAAGGTCACCGATGGCAAGGAGTCCTCCGCCAAGGACATCGACACGGCGACGAAGGCCCCGCCGGACACCTCGGCGGCGAAGGACAAACCCGTCACGCCTCTGTCCCCCGACCAGCCCCCGCCCAACCCCGGCGCCCCGTCCGCGACCGACGCGATCCCCCCGAAGCAGCCGGCCTCGGTCACGGACTTCTCCCAGGGCCCCGCCGAGAACGACAAGGCCCTGGCGGACGCCGAGGTCACCGAGGACCAGCTCGCCAAGGGCAACGAGCCCGAATTCGACCAGGCCCTGTCCGCGAAGAAGACGGCCGAGGCCGACTCCGCGAAGGCCCCGGCCAAGGGCAGGACGGCCGAAGCCCAGCAACTCTCCACTGCGAAGGCAGGCGCCGCGGCCTCCGGCGCCCAGGCCATGACCGCCCTGACCGCGACCCGCACCGCGGCGGGCAAGCAGGTCGACGGCGGCAAGGGCGAGACGAAGTCCAAGGACGAAAAGAAACGCGCCGAGGTAACGGCCAAGCTCCAGAAGGTCTACGACGGCACGAAGAAGGACGTCGAAACCACCCTCTCGGACCTGGACAAGAAGGTCGACACGGCGTTCACGGCGGGTGAGAAGGCGGCGCGGGACGCGTTCACCGCCGACCACAAGCGCCGGATGAAGGCGTACAAGGACAAGCGCTACTCAGGCATGTTCGGCCCGGCGAAATGGGCCAAGGACAAGCTCATGGGCATGCCGAAGGAGGCCGACGACCTCTTCCAGGAAGCCCGCAAGCTCTACGTGGCGAAGATGCAGACGGTCATCTCGTCGGTGGCCGACATCATCGGCACCGAGCTGGGCAAGGCCAAGGCGCGCATCGCCAAGGGCCGAGCGGAGTTGAAGACCGAGGTCGACAAACTCCCCGCCGACCTGCGTCAGTTCGGCGAGGACGCGGCGAAGGACTTCGCGGGGAAGTTCGACGACCTCGAAGCCACGGTCAACGAGAAGTCCGAACAACTCGTCCAGGACCTCGCCAACAAATACACCGCCGCCCTGAACAAGGTCGACGAGGAGATCAAGAAACTCCAGGAAGCCAACAAGGGCCTGGTCCAGAAAGCGAAGGACGCGATCGTCGGCGTCCTCAAGACGATCAACGAACTCAAGAACCTCCTGCTCGGCATCCTCGCCAAGGCCGCCTCGGCCATCATGAAGATCATCAAGGACCCGATCGGCTTTCTGGGCAACCTCGTACGAGCCGTCGGCGCGGGCCTCAACCTCTTCATCACCAACGTCGCCGAACACCTCAAAACAGGCGTCGTCTCCTGGCTCCTGGGCACCGCGGTCAAGGCCGGCCTCGAACTCCCCCAGAAGTTCGACCTCAAGGGCATCATCCAGCTCATCGCCTCTCTCCTGGGCCTGACCTGGGCCAACATCCGCGCCCGCATCACCCGCAAGGGCATCCCCGACCAGGCCATGAGCGCGGTCGAACAATCCGTCCCGGTCGCCCAGACCCTCGCCCGCGAGGGCCCCGCCGGCGCGGTCAAGGAGATCGAGGCCGAAGCAGGCGACCTCAAGGCCACCATCCTCGAAAAGCTCACCAGTTACCTGATCCCCACGGTCATCATCGCGGGCATCACCTGGATCATCTCCCTCCTCAACCCCGCCTCCGCGTTCGTCCGCGCGGTCAAGGGAATCATCGACATCGTCACGTTCATCGTGAACCAGGGCGCCCAGATCGTCGAATTCGTCAACGCCGTCCTGGACGCGGTGATCGCCATTGCCAACGGCGGCTCAGCAGGCGTCCCCAAGATGGTCGAGGCCGCCCTGGCGGCAAGCGTCCCGCTGCTGATCGGCTTCCTCGCCTCCCTGCTGGGCATCGGCGGCCTGGCCAACAAGGTCAAGTCCGTCTTCCACGCGGTCGCCAGACCCGTGAACAGGGCCATCGACAAGATCGTCACCTTCATCGCCAAAAAGGGAAGGGCGCTCTGGGAAAAGCTCAAATCCAAGAAATCCGACCACAACACAAAGACCGGCACCGACGCATCCCCGCACTCCACTTACGTCGAAAAACAAGCCGCAGTGCATGCAGCCATTCAAGACGTCGAAGCTTTAATGGATGGCCCAAATAATTCAAGGAGCCAGATTCAGAAAAAGCTACCGGCTATCAAATCCAATAGAAAGGTGACATCCCTCTATTTATTCGACAGCGGAGTCGGAAAATTTCGAGCGCATGCCAAGATAAATCCGGACGAGAAAAGCAAGGAGAGCAAAGATCGCGAGGAAGTCCCGGTTCAACGATCGGAAATGCATGCAACAGAACCGAATATCAACGGTCAGACCTGGGATGTAAGCCTTGAGGCACGCCTCAAGGAAGGGACAATAATGTGGGGCACGGCATCGGCCAACCTGGACCCATACGGAAAACCGGGTCCCAAGGGGCCGTCCATGGCGATCTACAAGCACGAACATGCCCTCAACTCAAGGACCGTTTCGCTGAAAACAATCGGCTTCTCCTTGACCGAAGTAGCCCTGGAGCTCGTCAATGCAGCTTTCAGAAAGAGCTACGGAAGCGACCCTCAAGCCTTGTCCGGCTCACTGGCCGACAGGAATTTATTTAATTTCCAGCGCGAATGGCATGCCGCGCGACTGGCGAACCCTAAGGGAAAGTGGACGGATTGGGGCGCAGCGGCGATAAAGAAGGTTTCATTTGGAGAATGGCGCGTGAGATTGGGTTACAGCGAATTTGAAGTGATTATGGGGGAGCAAGTACGGGTAGACCTCGGAGAGCCCTATGGGGAAAAGAACGTCCCCGGATCCGTTGACGTCATGGCAAGAAAACCTCCCACCTGACCGCAAAGGCGCACCAAAACCCTGACCTCCGCATCGAGGACTATTGGTGATCGACAATCTCAATCAGGCATCTGTCGAATTTATCGAAGAAGCGCGCAGAGTTCACGGTCTCGAACGGGTACGCCTGCTTCGGTCCAGTACCACTTCCTCGAATCACCCATTCCTCGACAGGTTCAACCGTGAGGTGATCGACGGATATGAACCACCAGATAAATGGGGACTCGGAGGCGTACTGGTCCCAGATCTTTCACTGCCGGAGTTACTCGATAGGTCGGCATCGGAAATCTTGAAGCCGTTCGGCAACGCGCCGCATGACGGGTGGAGTTACATAGTTTTCGATCAAGCGACCGATCGGTATGACCCCAACGGTGGAGCACCAGCCGCGATACGGGTCGATCTTCATTATTCCTGGATCCCTCCAAAAGACGTAGTTCGAATTGCACCCTCTGCAGTCACTTTGAATCACACAGAGGACGTTCAAATCTCCATCCGGCGTTGGATAGCATTTCGCGTTTCACTTGCATTGGGGCACAATTTTCACCTTCAAGTCAATGCAGAGGAAATCATCCGGTCAGTAGACAGCGACATGAATAACCTCTCCGATGACGCCCTGATGGCCATAAAAGGACTGGCGACCGAAACAGGGATGCCAAATCCTCTGAAACAGATATACGGATTCATCGGTCCAAGTGAAATTTATAGGGGCTAGGCGTCGCCCCGTCCGCTTCATCAGCTTGCCGCCCTGCTCGACGCACTTCCGGTTCTCGGGTCGCGGGCAACATTTAGCCCCGAGATCACTCCTTCTACTGCGGAGCGCAAGTTGCCCCAAGCAAGGTCATGGTGTTCTCGGCCTCCGAGAACACGAAATCGTCGGACA
Organism: Streptomyces sp. NPDC014727; assembly: GCF_043083485.1. Taxonomy (NCBI): domain Bacteria; kingdom Bacillati; phylum Actinomycetota; class Actinomycetes; order Kitasatosporales; family Streptomycetaceae; genus Streptomyces; species Streptomyces sp. NPDC014727. Next base: position 46,811 of record NZ_JBIBYR010000042.1, read on the forward strand.
ACGCTCCTGCCCGCACTACAGATGCATAGTTCGGCAAGGGGCATATCTCTCTTGTCTTGGCGGCTTCTGCGGCCAAGGTCCGCGTACGTGGTGGAGGAAGGCTTGAGAATCCCGGGCCACAGAACGCTGTCGGGCACCAAGTAGCGGCTTGAGCGCTGCGTCCGCACCTCACCCCAGCAACCCCAGATACGGCCCGAGCTCCGACGCCGACGTCAGGCGGCCCAGTTTCAGGTGCTCGCGCTGGATCGCGTGGATCAGCGTCGGCATCGTCACCGGCTCTCCCGTGTCCGCCGTCAGGTACGCCGCCGTCACCGCGATCGAGCGGATGTTGCCGCCCGCCAGCTCAAATTTCTCGGCGCAGAAGGCGCGGTCCGGGCTCTTACCCCGGGTGCGTACGCGCCCGGAGGTGGCACTCTCACAGGACGGGGCGTTGTTCAGGGTGCTGGACGGGGAAGTCGAGGACCTCGCACTGGGATTCCAGGGCGGGGATGAGACCGCGCACCGCCATAGCCCGCCGTCCACACTCAGCCGCCCAGATCGTCAAACTCTCCCGCCTTCACGCCACGGAGCCAGGCATCCATCTCCCCGCGCGTGAAGAAGACGACGCCCGCTTCGGGGTGGTTGCTGTTACGTACGGCTATCCGTCCGTCGGTCATCGGAGCGGTCTCCACGCACGCGCCCTGGTCGCCGCTAAAACTCGACTTCCGCCACGTTGCCACATCCAACTCAGCCTGCGAGATGGTTGGTTCTGTGCCATTCATGCGCATTCCTCCGCGATCTCCCGCACCATCTCGGCCGACTCGTCCGGGCTCAGCGCGAGTGCCACCAGGTGTTCGAAGGCCACATTATGTGCATGGATTTCATGGGCTCCTTCGAGATAGAGGGCCCCAGCGCGATGCTCCACGTAGGCCACACCGGGATCGGCCGGCCAGGGAAAGCCGAGGATCTGGAACGGGCCTGCGGCCATGCCGGGATGAGCGCCCTGTGAGTAAGCCTTGATCCACCGATTCGGTGTCTGTGGATAACTCTTCTTGGAACGAGGAAGTGCCTTGTGACCTGCGATGATGGGAGTTCTTCAGGCTTC
>NZ_JBIBYR010000043.1:0-47522 GCF_043083485.1 Streptomyces sp. NPDC014727
TCGGTGCTACCGGCCCGGGCGGCACGGCCCGCCCCCCCGCAGCCCCGGCCCGCCTGACACACCCCCCCGTCACCCCCCGGGGCCGGGCCCGCCGTCGGCGGCCAGGACCCGGGTCGTATTGCTGCGCACCGGCCGTCCGGGAATCGACTCGGCGCCGCGTGGCGGAGGGATCTGCGCTCCCCTGCGGGCCTGCCCTCAGCGTCGCCTCACCTTCCCTCGGCCGTCGCCCGCGAGTGGCGTCGACGCTGGTGCGGGCCGCTGTCTCCGCGCTCGGCGAACTGCGGGCCGCCCGCACAGCGTCCGCCGCCGCGCTCCTCCGGGACCCGGTCGGGGCTGCCCCCGGCCGAGACGGGCTGCGGGCTGCGGAACCAGGCGACTGCGGCCCCGGCGGTGTGCCGGGGCCGCAGTCGGCTCGGATTCGGTGCGGCGGGAGCGTCAGTCGCGGGCGGTGAAGGCGTAGAGGTTGCCGTCCCAGGCGCCGATCAGCAGCGTGTTACCGGTGACGGTCGGGGTGGACAGGATGGGAGCGCCGACGTTGAGGTCCTGGAGCTTGGCGCCGGTGGTCTTGTCCAGGCCGTACAGGTGGCCGTCGGTGCCGCCGATCCACAACGTGTCACCGCTGATGGTCGGCGAGCCGACGAAGGCCCTGCCGCTCTGGAAGTCCCAGAGCTTGGTGCCGGTGGCGGCGTCGAAAGCGGCCACGCGGCCGTTGGTGAAGGCGGCGTAGACGGTGTGGCCGTCGACCGCCACGGAGGCACCGGGCTGGGCAGCGTCATCCTTGGAGACACCGTCGCTCTGGTAGCGCCACAGCTCCTTGCCGGTGGTGGCGTCCCGGGCCAGGAGGTTGTTACTCATGTCCGTGGTGAACACGCGTGCGTCGGCCACCACGGGAGTGGAATGGTGGACGCCGCCGACGCCTCCGGCGGAGACGAACTGCTTACCGGTGGCGGCGTCGTAGATGCGCAGACCACCGCGGCTGTCGTGGACGTAGACCTTGCCGTCGACCACGGTGGGGGTGCTGCTGTCCCACCAGCCGCTGTCCACCGGGGAGTTCCACAGCTGCTTGCCGGTGGCGGTGTCCACGGCGACGAGATGGCTGCCCGTGGTCGTGTAGCCGAAGTAATAGACGGTGGAGCTGGAGACCGTCGCGCCACCGTAGGCATAGCCGTCGTAGCGGCCGGTCTCCGAGGATCCGGGGAGGGTGTAGTTCCACTTCTTCGCGCCGGTCGCCGCGTCCAGCGCGGTCAGGGTGCCGCGCATTTCGGTGACGTAGACGGTCCCGTCGTGCACCGCGGGCGTGGACTGGACCAGGCTGTCGGTGGCGAAGTGCCACTTGGTCCGGCCGGTGGCGACGTCGACGGCGTCCACGCCGTTGCCCTTGGACCCGTCGGTGTCCCAGGTGCCGATGTACGCGGTTCCGTTCGCGACCACCGGGGAGGACATGCCGATGGTGGCGCCGGTGCGGTGGGTCCAGGCGTTGGTGAGGCTGCCGGAGCTCAGGCTCCCGGGCTGCACTCCGGTGTGGAGGCCGTCGCCGTGGAACTCGGGCACGTCTGCGCCCGGGCGCACCTGCTCGGCCTTCGGTACGACGGTGAAGCGACTCGTGGTGGACCAGCTCTTGCCCGCGTCGTCGAATGCGGTGACCTTGGCGGTGTGGTCGCCGAGTGCCAGGTGGCGGGTGTCCCACGGTGCCGACCACGAGAACTTGCCGGTGGGGCGCAGATTCGGGATCTTGTGGTCGTCGATGCGCACCTCGACCCGCACCACATGGCTGGAGGTGTTGTAGGCGTCCACCTGGAACTCGGTACGGCCCTGGCCGACCTGGGAGGCGGGCGCAGGCGAGGTGGCCGCGATCGTGTGGTCCTGGTTGTACATCCGGAACTCGGCCTTCAGCTCACCGTCGTGCATGGTGACCTCGCGGAAGCCGATGGGCGAATGGTCGTCGTTGTAGGTTGACGAGGCCGTGTTGTACTCCACCGCACCATCCATCAGGTGGGAGTCGGTGAAGTTGGTGTGCATGTGGCCGTTGAAGAAGGCCTTGACGTCGTACCCCTTGAGAAGTCCGAGCAGGGCGTTGATCTGCCCGGTGGAGCCGCCGGGGTCGGGGGTGTCCAGCGGCTCGTGGAGGCTGACCACGATCTGCTTGCCGGTGCCGTCGGCGTTCTTGCCGTTCAGCTCCAGGTCCTTCTTCAACCAGGCCAACTGCACCGGATCGCCGAGGCCGCCGTTGTTCTCGAGCTGGATGAAGTGGGTGTTGCCGTAGTCGAAGGAGTACCAGGCAGGCCCGAGCAGCGAGCGGTAGTTGCCGACGCCGTCGGTGTCTCCGCCGCCGTGGTCGTGGTTGCCCGTCACCGGCCAGATCGGGAGCTTGGAGTTCGCTGTGCCCTTGAGCCATGCCTGCCAGTGGGAGGGCGCGCCGTCGCCGCTGAGGTCTCCGGTGGCCAGGACGAAGGCCGGCTTGGTCGGCAGTGCGGCGATGTCGTCCAGCTGCTTGGTGAGCTTCCCCGGGGTGACGCCATCAGCGTCCGCGGGCGACTCCGGACCGTCGGGGCTGGTGACGTGGGTGTCGGTGATTTGGGCGAAGGTGAAGTCAGGCCGCTCGCTCGACTTGTCGCGCCGCAGTTCGAAGTTCTGGGTGGGGGTGGCGTCGGCCTGCGGCGAGCCGAGGTCGCGGTAGAAGCGCTGAACCCGGTTGCTGCCGAGGGTGGCCGAGTAGCCGCGCGGCATGGTGATGTCGACGATGGTGTGGTTCCACTGGTTGAGGTCAGCGGAGAGCGTGTAGTGGCCGTTGCTGTCGGTGCGGACGATGGTCGCGCCGTCCGAGACGGACACACCGGCCAGCCCCTCCTCGCCCTTGTCCTGGGTGCCGTCGCCGTTCTTGTCCTCGAAGACGGTGCCCTGGACGGTGGCATGGCGCGGCGGGCGGGGGGTGATGTCGAAGTTCACCGGCGCGGCGAGTGCCTGGTACCCGTCGTTGGCCAACAGGTACGCGGAGTAGGAGCCGGCCGACAGGCCGGAGGTGTCCAGGGTCACGGTGCCGCTGGCGTCCGGGACGTAGACCCAGGTGAGCGAGGCCCCGTCGCCGGGCTTGCGGTTCGCCGGGTAGATGCCGATCCAGTTCGTGGCGCTGGGAGCGTCGGTGGCGTAGCTGAAGCTCAGCTTCTGACCCACCTGAGGCTGCTGGGTGTTCAGGGTGAGAGTGGATGCGCTCACGGCCGACTGGGCACTGCTGGTCGGTGCGGCGAATGAGACCGGCGAGCCGACCACAGCGAGGACAACGGCACAGGATCCGGCCACTACTGCAGACCGGATGCGGGAAGAGGGCACGCTGCACTCCTTGCGATAGGGAGAGTTGTTCGGACAACCCTGCTCACCACAGGAGATCCGCGGCAGGTGTCCGGTAGGTGTTGCAGCGGCGTACCACGCGCGATGATTGCGTGTCTCCGCAAGACGGCTTTTCGAGCTGTGCGCAGCGAGCGGCAGAGTCGGCACGTCCGAACCCGTCCAGCCGGTACACACGATTCCGGGACTGACCTCCCCGCGCTGCTGCCGCACCCTCGACCCGGGTCGCGGCCTCACCCGTCCTCGCATGAATTCCCCGGGACCGTTCGATGAAGATCACCCTTTCTGGGATCCGAAACTTGTCCAGTCAAGCTAGCTTCCTTGCCCATGAGATTCCTACGCAGAGCAGCAGGGCTTGGCCTTGCGCTGCTCTATTCCATCCTGGGCTTCTGTGTGCAGCCCGCCGCGGCGCATGTGTCGCCGCAGCACGGCGAAATCGTCATCTCCACCAAGAACGACGTCACCAGCGGGCGGCTGATCGTCCACCGTGACGTGGTGTCACCGCAGAACGCGGGCGCCTGGGCCTCGCGCCTGCTGAGCACATCGAGCTGCCCTGCAACCGGCTCCGGCATCGCCGGAGACTCCGGCGGCGTACCTGGCGGCGTCGTGGTCGAGCTCGCGTGGAACTGCCACGTCGACAAGCTCGACCTGAGCGCCATGCTCAAGCAGGGCGGGCTGACCCAGGTCGTCGCCGAGTTCGACGGCACCACGGCCAACGCCAACGCGCAGACCCCCGTTGTCGACGCATCGGGTGCCCACGCGCTCCCCACCTTCCCGTGGGCAGTGGTGGCGCTCGGCATCGCGCTGGCCGCCGCGCTGCTGCTCGCGGTGTGGAAGATCCGCACCGGGCGGCTCCAGCTCGCCCAGCTGGCCGCCAAGGTCGGCGCCAACCGCAAGCGGGTCAAGCTGGCCACCATCGGCGCGGTGGCGCTGTCCTGCCTGGCTCCCCAGGTGGCCGCGGCGGCGCCGCTCCTCGAGGGGGCAGCGGCAACCGCGAACACCGTCGCCGTCACCGGCACGGTCTTTGAGGACACCAACGGCAACGGCAAGCGCGACGCGGGCGAGACTCCGATGCCCGGGGTCGATGTCACGGACGGCTCCGCCTGGACGACGACCGGCCCTGACGGCTCGTACAGCCTGCAGATGGACCCGACCCGCCGGGAGACCGACCTCATCAGCATCGTCTCCCCGAACGGCTACACCCCCGCACTGCGTGACGACTACATCCCGCAGTTCTTCCACAAGGTCCCGGAGGAGGGCGGCTCCGGCATCGACTTCGCCCTCGTCAAGGACAAGAACGCTGCAAACCCCACCGAAAAGTGGGTGATGAACTCCGACATCGAGGTCAGCAACACCACGGACGGCGCCGCCGAGAGCGCGTCGAAGTGGTGGCCCAAGCAGGTCGAGGCGATGTCCGAGGTCGACGGCGCCACCATGACGATCACGACCGGTGACAACACCGTGACCGACTACGCAGAGGAGCCGCGGCGTCAGCGCGGCTACGACATCCTGCGCAAGGGCCTGACCGAGGGCAAGCTCGGCATGCCCTTCTACCCCGTGGTCGGCAACCACGACGTCGGCGGCACCGCCACCTCCAAGGGCTATGGCGGCAGCATGGAGTACTACCGCCGCAACCTCGGCCCGGAGTGGTACAGCTTCGACCGCAACGGCCGTCACATCGTCGTCCTTGAGGACAACTACGACTCCAGTGGCCTGAAGCCGCAGTTGGAGTGGCTGCGCGAGGACCTCAAGCGCCACGCCGTCGGCAAGCAGGTGCTGGTCTTCGCACACCGCTCGCTGTTCACCCAGTGGGGTCCGGGGGCCGGCATGCAGCCGACCGTCGACGAACTGTCGAAGTACGACGTGCGGATGTTCGCCGCAGGCCACAACCAGCAGGCCGAGTACCGCCGTGGTGCCTTCGACCGCTCGGTTGAGATCAACAACCAGGGCGAGTACGGCATCGACGGTGCCCGCGCGGACTTCAAGATCCTCGACTTCAAGGGCATCTACGATGACCCGAGCACGAAGCGCAACGAGGACACCGGCTATGTGATGGGCACCCACCGCCAGTTCGACGTCCGCAACGCGGTCGGGCTGGTCAGCCCCGCCCAGGGCAGTGTGCACGGCAACAGCGCCGGAATCCCGATCGAGCTGTACACCGAGGACGCCGGGCGCACCCCGGCCACGGCCTCGTTGACCATTCGCGACTCTCGCGGCCAGATCCGCTGGCACAAGGACCGGATGGAGTTCGGCACCAAGGTCGGCAAGACCGGTATCGAGAACTGCTACACAGCTCCTGGTGGCACCCCCGAGCCCTGCCCGGCCGCCCGGACCTCCGGGACCCGGATCAGCGACAAGCTCCCCGGCATGCAGCCGGACACCTACACGGCCGAGATGACCGCGGTTGACACGCGGGGCAAGGCGTGGCCCACCGTCACCAACACCTTCACGGTGGTGCCCGAGGGCAAGATCGCCGAGCCGAAGGCCGGTCAGGACTGGCTGCGTCAGGGTCGCGACGAGGCGGGTCGCTCCGACAGCGCCGACGACCCGGGCACCGAGCTCGACCTGCAGTGGGCGGCCAACACCGGCGAGCAGTTCAACCTCAACGGTTCGGTCGTCGTGGACGGCAAGGTGATCGTCTCCTCCAGGGCGTTCGACTCGCCGCACCACATGATGCTGGCCTACGACATCAAGTCCGGCCGCGAGATCTGGCGCACCTACCTGGACGGTGACGCCGAGTCGGCGCCGACCTACCACGACGGCAAGGTCTATCTGACCACCGCGGTCGGCCGGATCTATGCTCTGGACGCCGAGGACGGCCATGTCGTCTGGCAGAAGATCGAGGACGAGCAGCAGCACGGCGACACCGTCCGCCGGTACGGCCGGGCCGGTGGTCCGGTCACCGTCTTCGATCTCAACGCCGAGCAGCGCACCGTCGCCGTCTACCAGAACTGGAGCAAGGTCGAGTGCCGTGACGCCAAGACCGGCGACCTGCTGGGCGGCTTTAACGGCGCGACGAGCTGGGGCCAGTTCCACAGCACGGCGGTTCGCCAGGCCGGCTCCGACATCGCCTACCTGCACACCGCTTCCAGTAACACGGTGGTCGCCATGGACCTCGTCGGCTGCCGCCAGCTGTGGGCGAAGGACACCAACGGCGACATCGCCAGCCACTCCTCCCCGGCCCTGACCGACCCGGCCACCGGGGACCCGCAGCTGGTGACGATGACGAACAGCGGCGTCCGCGGCCACAACCTCGGCACCGGTGCGGTGCAGTGGCAGTCCCCGCTGGGCGGCGGCAGCGGCTGCGGCGAGAGCGGCCCCGCCCCGCTGACCAGCCCCGCGATCTGGGGCACCACCGCCTACGTCGCCAGCCGCGACGGCGCCATCCGCGCCTACGACACCACCGCGGCCGACCCGTCCAAGCCGATCTGGGAGACCACGGTCGGCTACCAGCCCGGCAGGAGCCCCGTGGGGTGCACCGGGAACCTCAACTCGCCCGCGATGCACGCCCTGGTCACCAAGGACCTGGTGTACGCGGGCACCCGCGACGGCCGCCTGGTCGTCCTGGACCGCGCCACCGGCAAGCTGCTGACCGAGTACAACCTCGGAGCCGCCGTGACCTCGGCGCTCTCCGTCAGCGGTGACTACGTCTTCGCACTCACCGACGACGGCACGCTCCACGCACTGGCCGCCCGCCACCTGCGCGGTAACGACCACTGATCAACCGTCCGCGAGTTGCCTCCCCCTGCCAGGGGGGAGGCAACTCGCGGCGCTCCACCCCCGACGGGACCACCACTGTGCACACCCTCCGCACCATCCGCACCCACGCCGCCCGTCTCCTGCTGATCGGCCTGGCCGCCGCACTGGCACTGCTCGGCGCCGCAGGCACGGTCGAGGCGCACCCCTTCGGTACACCGCCGGTCGCCCAGGTCAAGGCAGAGGGCCGCACCGTCGAGATCATCTGGTCGGCCCAGCGCAACGACGTGGACGTCCTGCACCAGGCGGCCAGGGGCGACGACGCGGCCTATCTCGGCTCACACATCACTGTGCACCAGGATGGGCGCGAGTGCCGGCTGGGCGCAGTGGACACCCTGCAACTAGCAAGCAAAGGCGCCCTGATCCACTACACCTGCCCCGAACCCGTGGACACGGTCACCCTGACCATCACCGCGCTGACCGACACCGACTCGGCCTATCGCACGATCTCGGTGACGAAGACGGGCGGCGGCGGCCTGCACACGGCGAGCGACCCCACCCGTACCCTCGCCCTCGGCGGAGCCAGCAGCTCCGCCGCCACTGCGACCACAGCGCCGACGACGGTGTGGACCACGGACCTTGCGGCACTGCTGGACCACGGTGTCGTACTGCCACTGGCCCTTCTCGTCGCGGCAGCGGTGGGCGCCTTCCACGCCTGCGCCCCCGGTCACGGGAAGTCGCTCGCGGCCGGGTACCTCGTGGGCGGCCAGGGCAGAGCACGGGACGCGGCGTGGCTCGGCGCCATCGTGGCCATCATGCACACGGCATCGGTCGCCGTACTCGCCGTGGGCTGGTGGCTCGCCGCCCAGCACGCACCGGACGTCGCAGCAGTCACGAACTGGCTGCAGTTGATCGCAGCCCTGGTCGTGGTCGCCGTGGGCATCGGCCTGCTCCGGCGCCACCTGATCAACCGGAAGCACGGCCACAGCCATGGTCACCACCACGGGCATGACCATGATCACCACCACGACCACAGCCACCACATACCGACGTCCACGTCTCTGCTCACCTGGCGCGGCATCCTGCTGCTCGGCACATCCGGCGGCCTGCTCCCCTCCCCATCGGCGTTCCTTGTCCTTCTCAGCGGACTGCTGACCGGCCGGGTCGGCGCGGCATTCGCGATGGTGGCGGCGTTCGGGGCCGGCATGGCGCTGACCCTGACAGGCGTCGGCCTTGCGGTACTTCGTGGTCGCGACGCGTTCCTCGCCCGAGCGACGAACTCGCCCGCGCTGCGCATCTGGAGCACTCGCGTCCCGGTCGTCGCTGCCTGGGCCGTCGTCATCGGCGGCACCGTGGCATCAGCCGTCGCCGCCGGCCGCGTCCTCGCATCGTGACCCAGGACAAGGGTCGCGGCGCTCGCCGACCTGCCCGCATTACCTCCTGCCCGGCACCGCAACGGGCTCCCGGCTGAGCTGTTCCGAGTTGCGTAGCGGCCGGTTTGTGTGGTTTCAGGCGGCGTTCGTGGTCGCCTGAGAGGGCGTTAAGTCCGTTTCTGGTAGCGGCCGCGTCCGGGCTGGGCGAGGAATCCCTGGCGAGCGAGTCGTCCCAGGCGGGAACGGGTGACGTTGATCGAGGGCTCGTCGGTGGGCAGGCCGAGCTGTTTGTGCAGGTCGTGGACGTGGAACACCCCCCCGTTCAGGGACGGCGTCGATGCGGCGCTTGCGCCGCCCGGCAGCGAGCCGTTCGGCCTGGTCGGTGGGCAGGGCCAGGCCGCTCAGGGTGAAGAAGTCCTCCAGCGCGCGGGCGAAGGAGCCCATCGAGCGTCCGGGTCTGCGGGCTCGCTCCAGCAGGGCCTGGGGCGAGTTGGAGTGCTCGTCGTTCAGGAGCCGACCCAGGTCGGTGACGAGGCCGCAGGCCCGGGCGACGCAGAAGCGGGCCGCGACATGCGCGACGAAGTCTTCGAGCCAGGCGGGCGGATCGGCGAGTTGGCCGCGGAGGTGTTCGCCGCGGATGAAGGGGCGGCCTGGGTGCCGTTGCCAGCAGGCCGAGCACAGGCCCAGTCCGGCATGCCGCCGCAGCTGACCGCACTCGCGGCAGATCCGGGGCGGCTTCTTCGCCGGACCCGGACGCGAGCAGGACCCGCACCAGCCAGTGTCCTCCCGCAGATAGCCTGGCTTGCCGCAGCGAGGGCAGGGCTGCTGGGCGGCGAGCCGCTCGGCTTTACTGCGGCAGTCCCGGCAGAGCCGGTTACCAGCCGACCGAACGGGATGGCCGCACTGGTCGCAGACGCGCGAGCAGCTGATGCACCAGCCGGTGTCTTCTTGGAGGACCCGGTCTTTGCCGCAGGACGGACATGTCGCCTTCGTGGCCTGCTCCTGCATTCGGCGCCAGCATCGGCAGCAGTGCTGGCGGTGGCGATAGCCGACGGGTCCGCCGCAGGCGATGCAGTCCCGTTGTCTTTTGCCCACGGTGGTCGCCGCCGGTCACAGGGGAGGCATCGACCGGCCCCGGGCGGAGGCGGCCTGCGGCACCTCCGCGACGGGCCGGGGCGGTGTGATGGGCCGTTCAACGGGTGTGGTGTGGTCGTTGGGGGGTGCACTCCAGCGCCGTGCACAACGCGGCCAGCGTGGTCATCTTCCAGGCCGGCCTTCTCGGCCAGCAGCCGCCGCAGCTCGGTCCCGGTCCACACCTCACTCTGGGCGGCCGCCATCCGCAGCCGCCATTGGATCTTCATGCCGTGGTGTCCTTCCCGGTCAGCTCGGCCAGGGTGCTGGCGACGGCCCGCTGATAGGCATCCTCGATGAACGTTGCGGAGGGCCGGACGTAGCGCATGGTTGAGCTGACCGTCCAGTGACCGAGCATCTGCTGGATCGCCACAAGGTCGACGCCGCGTTCGTAGTTGTGAGTCGCGCATGCCCTGCGCAGGGCATGCGGGCTGAACCTCTCTGCGGGCGGGCGCCCTTCGAGCTCCATGAGATAGCGAAGCCGGTTGCGGATCGTTCCGCGATGCAGGGCGCCGCCGGACTCGTCGGCGAACAGCACAGGAGAATCAGGGAACTTGGACCGCACGTCCTCCAGGAACCACCGCAGCATCAGGTCCAGGCCGTCGAGCATGGGCACCCAGCGCAGCCGCGGCCTGGAGGTGTGGGCACCCTTGCCGAAGCGGACGTGCAGCTTGCCGAACGGGCCGCGGCTGAAGTGCACGTCCGGCTTGTCCAGCAGCGATGCCTCCTCTGAGCGGAGCCCGGCGTGATACTGGGTCCGGAACATCGCATAGTCCCTTGCAGCCGGCCCGTACTTCCGGGCGGTGGCGATCCGCTGCTTCATGAGTCGAAAAACTCCGCCACCCTCTCGGGCGTCGGTGGCGGCACCAGGGCCGGGGAGTCATCGCCGACATGCCGTGAGGCATTGAACTCGTCGACCGGGCAGACCAGCCGGACGCCGAACGCAGCCTCGATCTCGGCCGCCTTGCGGGCCTGCAGGAACCGGTGGAACCCCTTGAAGATCTGCACGTACTCGCGCCGGGTCGACGTCGCACGGCCCTTCACTGCCAGGTCACCCACCACGCGGTCGATGTCCTCCGGAGTCACCTCCCACGCTGGCCGCCCCAGAGCCGTCAGCGTCCGCTCCAGCAGGCCAATGTCGTTGTCGATGGTCACCGGGCTGAACCCGCGGGCTCGCCACGAGGCGACGAACGCGTCAACGCACTCGGTCTGAAACTGCCACGGGTCCGTCGCCCGGGGCTCTCGCGGGACGGCCCCGCCCGCGATGACCTGGAATCTCGCCTCGGCCACCGGCACACCTTCCTCGCACCTGAACGGTCAAGGCAGCACCTGGAAAACCGGGGTGCCACCGCGAGAACCAACGAGGACCGCAGGAACGGGATACGGCCAGGTGGCAGCGGCAACCCTTGTGAGGGAACAAGTGCCAGCCCCAGATGAATGGGGCCAGGTCTTCGGGGACGAAGTCCTCGCCACTGCGATCCTCGAGCGCCTCCTGCACCACTGCGAAGTCGTCGCCACCAATGGTCCCAGCTACCGGCTGAGGAACCGTCTCAAGGCCATCGAACGCGAGACGGAAGTCGCCTGATCCAGGGGCTCAAGCCTGGCCCAGTTCCTCGCCCGGCGGGATGAAAGCATCGGCGCTATCGGCATCGTCAACATGCCCGTGAGCGTCCATCGTGATGGCCGTTGCCCGTCCCTGCGAGGTGATCAGCCACGCGAGCACCTGTTCCGTCAGCGGGGTCTTCCCCGGGCCCTCGTCCTTCCAGCGGGCCCGCCACCCGCCACCCGGCACTGCGGCTGCCACCTGGTCGGCCCTCTCAAGGTGGGAGAAGTCCTCATAGTCCGTGACGGGGCGCATGGCGCCTCGCTTGGGGTCGACGATAAGCGCCGTTCCGGTTGCCGGGTCCCATGCCTCCACTCGCACCATGCGGCCGATCTCAGTTTCGGTGCCGTTGAAGATGGCAGTCCAGCCGGTCTGATTGAAGTAGCGGAGATCCACCGCTCCATCATCTCGCATGGCCATGAGCGCCCTTCGGCGGATGCTTGCTCTGCACGTTCATCCGTACCTACCTCTGCACATACGCGAGTACGCCGACACCATTCATACCGCCATCACGTTCTTCGAGCACGGGCTCGCGAACCGCTCGCGGAAGTAAACGCAGCGGTGTTGCTGACACGCTTGTCCGACGCTCAGCGGCCGTTTGCGAAGAACTGCAATTCGCAGGGATGGATGACGTTTTCGGCACCCGCAGCGTCCATGCGTTGCTCAAGTCTGCCTTGATGGTGGGTGCTTCGTGCACGCGGACTTGCCGACGCCTTGTGATGATTACGTTCCAACCTGCGGCGATGTTCGCGATCGCAAGTGTCTGATGGCCTGGTGGGCTCTGCGATCCGGCCATCGAAAAGGTGCCGGTCGACATATCGAAGGCTGTCGGCGGGGCATCGGCGCGACGGATGCCGGTCGTCTCCCGTTCCGTGATCGTTCAACCAGCTGTTCCTGCCCGCGTTGTGTGCCGTCCCTAAGGTCCTTGAAGGTTTAGGAAGAAGGGGCTCATGGACACACTCCACGCAGTCCGGGCTCGCGGGATCACCAAGCGTTTCGGTGACGTCGTCGCACTCGACGGCATCGATCTGGATGTGACGCAGGGACAGATCCACGGCTTGGTCGGACCGAACGGCGCCGGCAAGACGACATTGCTCGGCCTCCTGCTGGGCCTGGCCGTCGCCGACAGCGGGCGCCTCGAGATCCTCGGTACGCCGGTCGGGCGGGCGCTCGTCGCTCCCGACGGTGTCGCCGGCTTCGTGGATGGGCCTGGTCTCTACCCCTCGCTCACCGCCAGGCAGAACCTCGCCGCGCTGGCCGCTCTCCGCGGCCGCGACGCGCGGACAACGGGGATCGATGACGTGCTCGACCAGGTCGGACTCACCGATGTCGCCGACGACCGCGCCCGCGGCTTTTCCCTGGGCATGCGTCAGCGGCTCGGCCTCGCCGCGGCCCTGCTCACCAAGCCCCGGCTGCTCGTGCTCGACGAACCTTCCAACGGCCTCGACCCGGCCGGCAAGAAACACGTACACGGTGTCCTCGCCCGGCTCGCGAGGGACGGAACCGGCGTCGTGCTCTCGAGCCACCGCATGGATGACCTCGAGGCGCTGTGCTCCGAGGTCACCATCGTCGCCACCGGACGGGTCGCCTTCTCCGGGCCGTTGAGCAAGCTGGCTGCCGAGAACCGTGAACTCGACTACCGGTTGCTCACCTCCGACCCGCAGGCCGCCCGCCGGCTGACTGTCGACACGGCTGGGATCCGCGTGGTCGACGGCGCCGGAGCACGGCACGAGGCCGAGGTGCTCGTCCTGCGCGCGCTGGTGCCCGCCCTCGACGAACTGGTGGTGCGGCTCGTGCACGCGGGCATCGCGGTGCGCGAGCTCGCCCCCGTGGTGTCGCCGCTCGAAGCCGCGTTCCTCGCCCTCACCGAGCAGCAGCAGGAGGCCGGCCGATGACCGCGACCATCGCCGACAACAACGTCGGCAGTGCCCGCCGCGTCTCGGTGGCGCGCGGCTACCGCTTCGAGGTGGTCAAACTGGTCTCGCAATGGCGGATTCGCTTGCTGGTCCTCGCCTGTTGGATCGCGCCGGCGCTCTTCGTCGTCGCGGTGAGCCAGCAGAGCACGCTCCCCGTCGACACCCTTTACGGTCGCTGGATGCACGCCACAGGGTGGGCCGGACCGCTGGTGATGCTCGGTTTCGCGGGCACCTGGGCGCTCCCGCTGCTGACCTCGGTGGTCGCCGGCGACGTGTTCGCCTCCGAGGACCGGCTCGGCACCTGGCGCCACCTGCTCGTGGCGGTCAGGTCGCCTCGACGGATCTTCGCAGCGAAGGCACTGGCCAGCCTCACCGTCATCCTGCTGCTCGTGGCCGGGCTGGCCTGTTCCAGCGCGGCCGGCGGGGTCGTGGCGGTCGGCAACCAGCCGCTGGTCGGCCTCGACGGCCACCTGCTGGCGCAGGTGGACGCCGCCGGCAGGGTCCTGCTCGCCTGGGTCTGCGTACTCGCCCCCACCCTGGCCCTCGCCGGGATCGGACTGCTCGGGTCCGTCGCGCTGGGGCGGTCCCCGATGGGACTGCTGCTGCCCGCGCTCGTCGCGCTCGCGATGCAGGTCGCCCAGATGCTGCCGCTGCCCGTCGCCGTGCGCCTTGCCCTGCCCGGATACGCCTTCATCTCGTGGAACGGTCTGTTCACCAGCCCGGCACAGGCCGGCCCGCTCCTGATAGCCATCGTGGTCAGCCTGGTGTGGGCCGTGCTCGCGACAGCGCTGGCGTACCTGCTTTTCCTCCGGCGCGACTTCACCAACCCGGCCCACGACGGTTCCGGGCGCCGCGCGATCACCACCGGACTCCTGCCGCTCGCCGGACTGGCCGCCCTCACCGTCGCGGTGGTCGCCGTGGCGACCCCGTCGATGGGCTCCGGAATCGAGCAGGACAAGGTCCAGCGGTCGGTCGCCACAGCATTCGCCCACCTCTACCGCATGCAGACCCAGCAGCTCAACCGCCCCGCCGTCACCGAGGCGCAACTGCGGGTCACGGCCGCGTGCAACAAGAGCGGTGGCCAGGTCGCCCCCCAAGGGGCGGGCAACGACTGGCGTTGCGTCGTCACCTGGCATCTCCCCGGCGTCGCGGCCGCAGGGACGGCCATCTACCAGCTTGACGTCGCCTCAGACGGGCGGTTCGTGGCCGATGGCGACGGACCGAAGGAAGTGAACGGCTACTTCCTGGTGCGGACCCCGACCGGAGACGCACCGAACCCTCTTTGGCAGTTCGACGGCAACGTCGAACTGCTCGACACCACCCCGAAGGGATAATTCCATGCAGGTAACACGGCAGCGTCGGATTACCGAGAAGGAACAGATCAGTCTTTTCGGTAGGCGCGTCGGCCGCCGGACCACTCTGGTAACGGCGGGCATCGCTGTCGCCCTCGCCGTCACGGGCACCGCTGTTGCCCAGACGCACCAGTTCGGCACCCAGCAGGTCGGCCAGGTCACCGCTGACGGCCAGGTCGTCTCCGCCGACCAGTACATCGCCCCGTACGGCAGCCGCACCGTCATCAACGACGGCAAGATCATGTCGTCCTCGGCCAGCCCGGACGGCACCCACCTCGCGGCATCGGTCGCCGACGGTGGGCTGGCGCTGGTCGTCATGGACCTCAAGACCGGGCAGGTGAAGCAGCGCGTCGGTACCCCGGCGTCGGCGGACCTGCGCATCAAGAGCAACGCCGTCGGCCAGGAGGGCCCGACGTATTCGCCCGACGGTTCGCAGCTGTGGTTGGGCCAGAGCGACGGCTACACCAAGTTCACCGTGAACCCGGACGGCACCCTCTCCAACCCGACGACCATCTCGATCCCGGCCGACGGCTCCAAGCACGCACTGGTGGGTGCGGCGGTGTTCTCGGCCGACGGCTCCACTGTGTACTCCGCGGTTAACGGCCAGAACCGGGCGGTCGCCATCGACGCGGGGACCGGGACCATCAAGCAGAGCTGGACCGTGGGCAACGCCCCCCGTGGCATGGCCATGGTCGGCAACAAGCTCTACGTCAGCAACGAGGGCGGGCGTCCGGCCAAGGCCGGTGACACCACGATGAACTCCTACGGCACTCAGGTGCCGGCCAACCCGGACACCGGTGCCACCACCACCGGCACGGTCAGCGTCATCGACCTGGCGGACCCGTCCGCCGCCGTCGGGAGCGTCGACGTCGGTCTGCACCCGACCGCGGTGTATGCAAAGAACGGGGCGGTGTTCGTCACCAACACCGCCGACAACAACGTGTCGGTCATCAACACCGCCAACGACAAGGTCGTGCAGACCATCGCCACCCAGCCGTGGCCGAAGGCGTCGATCGGCTACGAGCCCAACGCGGTGACGCTCACCGACGACGGTCGCCTACTGGTGACGCTCGGCCGTGCCAACGCGGTCGCCGTCTACCGGTACACCTCCCCCCAGGAGCCGGCCGGCTACGTCGGCCTGCTCCCGACGGACTACTTCCCCGCGGAGATCACCACCGTCGGCAAGAACGTGGTCGTCTCCAACACCCGTGGTATCGACGCCCGCCGCCCCACCAACAAGGCCGGGCACGGCACCCACGACACAACGTCGAGCCTGACGCAGTTCACGCTTCCGGACGACAGCGTCATCAAGTCCGAGACCGGCAAGGTGTTCACCCAGAACGGCTGGCACGGCGGCTCGGTCACCCAGGGCAAGGGCGACGCGAAGCCGGTGCCGGTCCCGGTGAAGCTCGGCGACCCCTCGACGATCAAGCACGTCTTCCTGCTCGTCAAGGAGAACCGGACCTACGACCAGGTCTTCGGTGACATGCCGCAGGGCAACGGCGACCCGTCGCTTACGCAGTTCGGCGAGAACGTGACGCCAAACCAGCACGCGCTGGCTCGGCAGTTCGGGCTGTACGACAACACGTACGACGTCGGCACGAACTCCGCCGAGGGTCACAACTGGCTGATGCAGGCCGACAACCCGGAGTACACCGAGTCCTCGGCCGGTGAGTACACGCGCAGCTACGACACGGAGGACGACGCTCTCGGCCACCAGAAGTCCGGCTTCATCTGGACCGGTGCGCAGGCGGCTGGGAAGTCCGTCAAGAACTACGGCGAGTTCCAGTCGTTCGAGAGCAAGCCGTCCGGCGCGACGTGGCAGAACCTGTACTGCGACACCAAGAACATGGACGCGACCGGGCAGAAGACCGCCTACCCCATACAAACGGGCTCGGCGATCCCGTCGCTCAACAAGGTGTCGGTGCCCGGCTTCCCGATGTTCGACCTCGACGTCCCGGACGTCTACAAGTACGAGATCTGGAAGCAGGACTTCGAGAAGAACGGTCCGGCGAACCTGAACATGTTCTGGTTCTCCAACGACCACACCGGTGGTCCGACGAACTCGGCCGCCGCGGTCGCGGACAACGACCTCGCGGTGGGCAAGATGGTTGACAAGATCTCGCACAGCAAGTACTGGAAGGACTCGGCGATCTTCGTCGTCGAGGACGACTCCCAGGCCGGCCTCGACCACGTCGACGGCCACCGTGCACCGGTCCAGATCATCAGCCCCTGGGCCAAGCACGGCACCGTCGACAGCCACTACTACTCGCAGATCACGATGATGCGCACCATCGAGCAGATCCTCGGGATCCACCCGATGAACCAGAAGGACAGCGCGGCCACCCCGATGTTCGGGGCGTTCACCCGGAAAGCGGACAACACGCCGTTCACGGCGGTGCCCAACCGGACCTCGCTGACCCTCGGCCTGAGCACCCAGCCCTCCTGCGGCGCGGACACCCCGGCGCCGCAGGATGCCGAGGCGGCGCCCGCGCCGACGTCGGCGAGGGTGCCGGCGGACAAGCAGACGGTCGCGGCGCAGTGGCAGAACTGGAAGTCGCACCAGCGGCTGACCGGGCCCAACGCCGTGCCCGACTTCGCGAACCCCGCGCAGATGAACCACTTCACGTGGTACGAGACGCACCAGTGGACGAAGCCGTACCCCGGCGAGAACAAGATCTTCGCGCCGAAGGACGTGCCGGGCGCCTACATCCCGTCGTCGGAGTCCGACGGCTGACGTAGGCTGATCGCATGAAGGGGCCTCTGGCCGGCGTCACCGCTGGCCAGAGGCCCCTTCTGTCCCCGGTGTGGCACATACAGGATTTGGGCCATCGATGTCTGCCCGAGCGGAGGACTGCCCACCTGAAGCTTCCCCTTGATCGTGGACACCTGGAGACTGGGACGTGTGAGCCCAGAGGTCCGATGAGCAGTTCGTGCAGGTACTCACTCTGACCGGTGACACCCTCAACGCGCTCGCCCAGCATGCCGAATCACAGCATCAGGCCAGCGGGTAGACGGCCTACCACATCCACATCAAGGCAGAAGGCACACCGCAGAGGGTGTGTCAACGCTTGACTCTGTCGGGGAGTGTGTCCTGAACACGATGAGGAGCTCTATTGATCCGAGACGCTTTGGGTTCAGACTTGTTGACGGTGTGTGAATGATCTGGTGGGGATGCGCGGACCTGGTCGCCGGATGCGCAGGAGGCTGTGCGGTTGTTTGCGGTGTCCGCGCTGGTGGAGGGCCGGGACCGTGTAGAGGTCGCCGCTCTGTTCAAGGTGTCGGCCAGGGCAGTGGACAACTGGTGGGCCAAGTGGCCAGCCGGTGGACGGGCCGCTCTGCTGTCCCGCACCCGAGGTCGTCGCGCGGGGGAACACCAGGTCCTGTCCGAGGCCGAGCAGGCCGCCATTCGGCAGGCCGTGCTCGATCACACCCCCTGCGAACTGGGGCTTTCCGGTCAGCTGTGGACACGCGGGCAGGTAGGCGAGCTGATCTTCAAGTTGTACCGGGTCCGCTTCACCGAGCCCGGCGTGGGTAAGTACCTCAAACGCTGGGGCCTGACCTTCCAACGTCCTGACAAACGGGCCGTCGAGCAGGATCCGGAAGCGGTCCGCCTCTGGCACGAGGAGACCTGGCCGGCCATCCGGGCCAGGGCGAGGGCAGAGAACGGTGAAGTCCTCTTCGCCGACCAGGTCGGCATTCGCTCGGACCAGGTCACCGGCCGCACCTGGGGTGCGCAGGGGCGGACGCCGGTCGTCCGCCGCACCGGGAACCGGTTCTCCGTCAACGCGATGTCCGCGATCAGCACCCGCGGCCGGATGCACTTCATGGTCTTCACCGAGTCGTTCGACGCGAAGGTCATGTGCCGCTTCCTCGCCCGGCTCGTCGGACACTTCGACCACAAGGTCCACCTGATCGTCGACCGGCACTCGGCCCACCGCTCGAAAACCGTCCGGGCCTGGCTCGCCGACCACCAGGACGAGATCGAGCTGCACTTCCTGCCCTCGTACTCGCCCGAGCTGAACCCGGACGAGCTGGTCAACGCCGACCTCAAACGCAGCCTGCCCCACACCCACCGGGTCAGGAACCGGGCCGAACTCGCCGCTGAAACCCGCAGGTTCTTCCACCGCCGACAGCGCCAGCCCCACATCGTCACTGGCTACTTCAAAGCCCCGCACGTCCGATACGTCCTCGACGAGTGAGCCCAATGAGTTTCGGGTCTGTACAGCGGACAAGACGTCCTCCGGCCGCTGGCCCGCGCGCCGCTACCGGCGGCGGCCGAACAGGCCGCGGTTCTTCTTCGCCTCCGCTTCGGCCGCCTCCCGGGCTGCGGCTTCCTCCGCCTGGAGCCGCGCGGCCTTCTCCGCCCTCACCTGTTCATGCTGTGCGTTCAGGCACGGCCCGCACAGCTCGTCTCCCTCATGCCAGCGGGACGGCCGGATCGACTGCCAACGCTCATCGGTGAACTTCTCCCCGCAGCGGGCGCACACCGGCCGCTGGGCCTCCCGCTCGGCGGCCTCACGCTCTTGCTGCCGTCGGCGGGCCTCCCTCAACTGCACCGCGTACAGCCGGTCGCCGTCGGGGTTGTCCAGGGCCTCGGACAGGATCTGCCACTCATCGCGCCCGAGCCTGCGCCACACCGGGCCCGCGGCCCCGGCCGGGCCGGCGGTGATGCGCTCCAGCTCGGTGACGACCACGGGCACCGCCTGGTGGTAGTCGACCGCCGTGTAGCTCTCTCCCCGGTGCGGGGTGCCCGCGAAGTAGGCGCGGGCGGCCTGCTCCAGACGCTGCATCCGGCTCTCGCGCTGCGCGGCGGTCTTCCCGGTGAACACGAACGCCACCGGCACGTACCCCTCGCGGCCCGTCGCCGGGTAGATCCGCGACCGCAGCCGGAAGTCGTGCACCGCCGCACCCTGCCGACGGGCTGCCTTCTCCTTGTTCGCGTCGGCCTTCGGCGCCAGGAGCTCGAACCAGTCGGTGTAGCGGCGCAGCTTGTCCACCAGTTCGTCGACGGGCTCGTTGACGCGGTCGACCTCCAGCAGCATCGCGGGGACTCCGGCATCCGGGGCGCGCATCGTCAGGTCGGCGCCCCGTTCTTTACTTGCACCAGCACGCATGGACCGAGGCCCATGTCGCTGCCTTCCGCTACTTCGGGGGCGTCCCGCGCCGGCTGGTCCCGGACAACCTGCGGACCGGGGTCGACAAGCCCGATCTCTATGACCCGAAGATCAACAAGGCGTATGCCGAACTCGCCACCCACTACGGGGCACTGGTGGATCCGGCCCGAGCGGCCAGGCCCAAGGACAAGCCACGGGTCGAGCGGCCGATGCCCTACATCCGGGACTCGTTCTGGCGGGGGCGGGAGTTCACCTCTATCGAGCATATGCAGGCCGAGGCCATCACCTGGAGTCAGAAGGTGGCGGGCCGACGGCAGTGCCGGCCGTTGCAGGGCGCCGCGCCGATGGCGGGATTCGAGGCCGTCGAAGCCGAGACCCTGCTGCCTCTACCGCCCACTCCGTTCGTCCTGGCCCGCTGGTCAACGGCGGTGGTCGGGCCGGACATCCACATCAAGGTCGGCCGCACCCTCTACTCGGTGCCCTGGAAACTGATCGGCCAACGGGTCGACGTCCGCTCCACCGCCACGATGGTGCAGGTCTTCCTCGACGGCGACCTGGTCAAGACCCACGCCGCCCTTGCCCAGGGCAAACGCACCGACAGGAGCGACTACCCGCCGGAGAAGATCGCCTTCCAGATGCGCACGCCGATCTGGTGCCGGACCCAGGCATCCGAGGTCGGGAACGCCTGCCGGACCGTGGTCGACCAACTGCTGGAGGTCAACGCGCTCTACCGGCTCCGCGCCGCCCAGGGGATCGTCGGGCTGAGGAGGAAGTCGCAATCCCCCGCAGCACCTGCCAAGAACCGCCGGACACACTCCGCACGCCCAGACGGCTCCGTGAAAACCAGGACGGCAAAGGAGATACGGCGAACACGACACCGGCCGATACGGCTTCACGGCACTGCAATATTCGAGGAGCTGTCACCATGATCGACCGATCCAACCGCCCTCGAGCAGCGCGAATACACCTACACGACAGTGACACACAACGCCGAACATCCCAGTGACATCACGGCCGAACCTCACACCAGGGCTGACGTACGGGTGACTTTCGTGTTGGGGCTGCTGCGTTTTGGTGGCAGTACTGCCACGGATCTCCGCTATGGTTCTGACGTCACGACGATCAAGGAGGCAGCGACCCCATGAGCTCAGGGCCCCTGGACGGCGGCGCAGCGCCGAAGCTGCCCGATGCGCCGTCCCGTCGCCGGCGTCGCCCGAAGCCGCCGCCCACCGCGTACAACCGGTCCGCCGGCCCCACCCTTGAGCTGCCCGTTGGTCATGCTGCCCAGGTCTTCCCGGTCGGTTCCAGCACGGGTTTCATCGGCCAGGCGTTCTCCATGGACAGCCTGGAGTTCATGCGCTGGGCTGCTGTCCGCTACGACGGCGACCGGTTCGTGCTCGTGGTCCTGTTCCACCTGATGGGCTCCCAGAAGCCCGGCGGGCTGATCGAGGCCACCCACGAGGACGTGTCCGCCGATCTCGGGTACAGCCGGCCTCATATCAGCCGCGTCTTCAACGTCTTGGAGGCCGACGGGGCGCTGCGGAAGGTCCAGCGGGGCGTCTACCAGCTCAATCCGGCCGCCTCGCTGCGGGGCGGGCTCAGGGAGCCGCGCAAGCGCGAGAAGAAGCGCGCCAAGGCGGGTACGGGCGACAGGGTGGAACAGTTGGACCTGCTGCGCGAGATCATGGAGGACCCGGACGCACCCGAAGCGTTCCGGGCAATGGCCGCTCCCGGCGCGAAACTGGAAGTGCGCAAGGAGTCGGATGGGGAAGGGAAGGCCACGTCATGACGTCCGCTGCCGCAGAGGAATGGATGCCGCGCCGCAACGTGCTCTGGGGCAGCTTCAACGGTCTCGCGTATGTGCCGCGCCTGCCTCCCACCGCGTACACGCTGCTGCTGCACATGATGAGCGAGCAGGAGCCGGGCGGCCTGGTCGTCGCCACTCACGACGAATTGGCCACCGGACTCGCGATGGAGCGCGGCGTGATCAGCCGGGCCATGCAGCACCTGGTCGCCGCCCGGCTCGTCACCGTGGTCCGCCGCGGACGCTTCCAGCTCCACCCGGTGATCGCCGCCTTCAACGACCCTCGCGAGCAGCAGCGCGCCGTCAAGGCCCTGCCCCGGGACATGCGACTGGACGTCGGCGACTTCGAGGACGAGTACGAACGCCGCTTCCAGCTCCACCTGGACGAGAAGGCCCGCAAGGCCGAAGCCAGAGCCAAGGGGAACGTCACTTCCATCACCAAGCCGACCCGCCTCAAGCGCGTCCGCTGACCACCGCCAGCCTCGGCGACACGGCGCCACACCCTCGGGTGTGGCGCCCTTCTTGTGCCCGCGGCGGTACCACCAGGTGTTGCGACATCCCGTGAGTACCTGTTTCTGAACTCCCTCTCCGGTGTGGGCCTGTTGGGCTGGCTCTATTCGCGAGCTGGAGGCTCTGGCGCTGATCTTGGGGAGCGGTCGAGGAGGGTAAACGAAGCCGGTCGTCGCATGAAGCGGCGTCGTCGGGTTGTGGACCAAGATGCACCCTGCAAGCCCCGGACAGGGCATGCCACGATGAGCCCATGAGTGATGAGAGCCGCGGTTTTGCTTGGCGTCGCACGTCCATCTTGGTTCGTTCCCAAGACGGCAGGGCAGCCTAGGCGGAGGCTGCGGGAAGAACATCGGCGCAGTGGTGTCGCGCACCCAAATCCGCCGCACGAGAACTGACCACACGTGATGGCCAGGAGATGAGAGACGATGACGAGTTCAACGGCGATGCTGCAGGGCGGCCCGACCCGGAACGGGGTCTACCCCGAGGGGACACTCCCCCAGGATTTCCGACCCTGGCAGTTCCGGGCCGGAAGACACAAGGCCCTTCTGTCGCCGACCGTCTGTGACGGCACGGTGTACGTCTGCTCCCAGGACGGCGTCTGCTACGCACTGTCCGCTGTGACGGGAACCGTGCGCTGGAGCACCGCGACCGGAGAGCGGATGGGCTACACCTCTCCCGTGGTCAGTGACGGCGTTGTCTGTGTCACCGACGAAATAGGGACGCTGTACGCGCTCGGTGCCGAGGACGGTCAGGAGCACTGGCGCTACCGCCGTGGCAGTCCGGTACGACTCGTGGCTGACAACGGTGTGGTGTACGGGGTGGACTCCGCCTGGTTGTACAACCGCGGTGCCAACCCTTCGACTTTGTTCGCGTTGGACCTCGGCAGCGGTGAATTGCTCTGGAGAACCGACGTCTTCGACCGTTCCTTGACCCATCCTGCCCTCGCCGACGGACGGATCTTCCGCACCAGTGAAGTCGGCGACCTGACCGCATTCGACGCCGCCACGGGCGACCGCCTGTGGCGGGTAAAGAGCGGCGGCGATTTGGTGTATGCGTCCAATACCCCGTGCGTCGGGGACGGGGTTGTCTACGCCGCCGTCCAGTCGACGCTGTTCGCGTATGCCGCGGAAGACGGCGAGGTCTTGTGGGCCCGGGCATACGAGGGACTCATTGAGGAAAGTGTCTCGGTTCTGGGCGACACTGTGTACTTCGGCACGAAAAGGCCACCGTACTCCCGGACGCGCAGGGCGTCCTCCTACGCCGTCGACGCGGCCAGCGGCGAAATCCGCTGGCAGTCGACCAACCCCAATGGCGCCTCGGCTGTCGCCCTCAGCGGCACCTCGGGCTGGGTTATCTCCGGCCGGGACATGAATTACCTGTATGCCATCGATCTAGCCACCGGCATCCGGCGTTGGAAGCGACACTTGGGCTCCAGGAGCGGCACCGTCCCCGTCCTTTGGAACGGCATCGCCTTTTTCTCGACCCACCTGGACAGGCTGAACGCCATCGACGCGCGGACCGGACAGATACCGTCCCGGTTCGCACCCTTTTCTCATGTCGTGGGTGGTCGGTGACTGGGGCCGTGACGGCGCCGGATCGAATCCGGCCCGGGGCACTCCCTGCGCCGGTGTACTGACTCCCGCACGATGAATGTCCGTCGCTGGGACCGCATCGTCGAGGCCTGGGCGGCCGACGACCGCCAGGGCCTGGACGACGTCTGGGAGGACGTCATCATCGACCTGGGGTCGCAGTGGGGGCAGTACGAGTACGTCACCAGCATCGGCTTTGCCGCGTAGAGCTGCCCTGTACGGCTCTCTGAGTTCCCCTGAGCCCTGCGGAGCCCTTGTCCCTGTGAACCGGAACGGTCGGTGTCGACAGGGTCGGCGTGGCCGGGGCCCATCACCGTACGGCCGGATCCGTCGCTCACCAAAAGGCTGCTCGGTGTGGGCGTCACGTCCGCGGCCCGGGGACAGCGAAATCAGGCCCTCGCCCAGGGGGCGTCGGGTGCTGCCTTCGACGGATGCGTTTGCCGCCGCACTTTGCCACTGCGCCTCGGTGATGTCCAGGAGCTCGATGCGGGCCCCGGGCCCTGTGAGTGCGATTCCGTCGTTCGTCACGGCAGCAGAGGGCGGCGGCGAGGCCGAGGAAGGCCAGGTAGTTGCGGGGGTGGCGTTCGTAGCGGTGGTTGAGTCTGCGGTAGCCGGTCAGCCACGACATGGTCCGCTCGATGACCCGCCTTCGGCGCCCGAGCCGTTCGCTGGATTCGATGCCTTTGCGGGCGATGCGGACGCCGATACGTTTTCCGCGGAGCCATTTCCGCAGTTCAGGTATGTCGTAGGCCTTGTCGGCGTGGAGTTTGCGGGGCTTGTAGTTTTCGCCGCGGTGGGGTCGTGTCTCGATTGGAGACCGGCCGTCATGGGCTTCAGGCCGTGGCTGTCGTGGGTGTTGGCGGCGGAGACGCCGCCGACGAGGGGCAGTCCGGCCGCGTCCGACAGGACGTGCATCTTGGAACCGGGCTTGCCCCGGTCCACGGGGCTCGGGCCTGTGAGTTCGCCCCTTTCTTTGCCCGTACGTGGGCGGAGTCGAGGACCACGCGTGACAGTTCGAGCAGCCCGCACTCGTGGATGCGATCGATGACGGCCTCGTGCAGCCGGCCCCACAGGCGTCATCCACTCCATCTTGGATGCCCACAACGCGCGCAGACGCACCGGGCACAGCTGCTCGCGAGGCCACCTCCGCTGCCACCATGACGCGGTCACCGCCTGAGCCTGTGCCGTTCGGATACTCATCGTTGCTGGTCAGGATGCGTATCTGTACTCATTGATGACGCCGAGTACTCGGGTCCGTCGGACTCGGTGCACGGTCAGATCGCTCGCGGGCCCCGGGCGCTCCTGGACGAGGGGCGGGAGCTGTCGCCGAGCCTGATGTGGGCGATGCCGGTTGTAGTGCCGGGCATAGGTGTCCAGGATCTGCCGGGCATGGGTCTCGTTCCAGATCAGTAGTGATCGAGGACTTCGCGCCGCAGGGTTCCAATGACTCGTTCGCAGTGCGCATTCATCCGAGGAACCCGCGGAGCGGTCCTCACGACGTCGATGCCGTCGGCCGCGAAGACCGCGTCGAAGGACTCGGTGTACTTTGCGTCCCGGTCGCGAAGGAGGAAGCGAAGCGAGTTGACCCGCACGCCCAGCTCGACGGCGAGGTTTCTCGCCTCCGTCCAGGCCCCGGTCGGATGCGCAGTCACCTCGGCGACATGCAGGCGGCGCGTGCCGTGCTCGAGGAACACCAGCGCGTACACCCGGCGCAGGTCAACCAGGTCGATGTGCACGAAGTCGCAGGCGGTCACGCCCTTGGCCTGCGCGGTCAGGAACTCGCGCCACGTCGGCCCACTGCGGCGCGGGGCCGGCTCGATTCCGGCCGCCGTCAGGATCTCCCAGACCGTCGTGGCGCCGATCGAATGCCCCAGACGAGCGAGTTCACCTTGGATCCGACGACAGCCCCACCGCGGATTCTCTTCGGCCAGCCGCAGCACCAGCGCCTTCACCGCGCCCGCGGTCGGCGGCCTGCCCGGCCGGCGCTTGCTGTAGTTCCACTTGCGGGCGATCAGTCTGCGGTGCCAAGCGAGAAGGGTCGCGGGCGTCACTGGGAACACGTGCGCCCACCGGCATCGCGGGATCAGCGAGGACAGTGCAGCGAACCACAGCCGGTCCGCCGGTTCGTACCGCACCGTTCCCGAGAGCTGCCTGCGCAGCACGTTCTCATGCTGCAGCACCAGCAATTCGGCATCCTTTGCCGCGCGTCGGCGTAGCAGCACCGTCGGGACCGACAGCAGCTTCCGTGCCACCCGATACACCAGTGAGACGAACATCCGGACAGGGTTCCAGACGCCCGCCATCGTGCACCAGACCCACTCTGAGCAGCGGCGATGAGTTTCCGAACGGCACACGGCGACCAAGCCTGCGACGAACTCGTCCGCCGACACCCCGACCTGTATCACCGCATCCGCACTGCCCTCATTCCGTACGAAACCCGATACGGACGCCTCGTACGCCACATCCCACGTGCGGAACTCCGGCGCGAAGTCTTCATCGCCCTCGGCGGCACCCCAGGCTGATCAGCCCACCCCGGGACGTGCCTCTGACGCTGTGCTCCTGCCGACAGGAGCACCGGCCGTGTGGGAAGACGGCCAACCCCTTGTACATTCGGCTTGGTTGGCTGGCTCAGCGGACTGCGGTGCGAGTGTCCGAACCGTGGTGCAGGATGAAGGCACTGTGCTCCACACACCCAGCACCCACAGGGGAGCCAGGGCCGGGGTCTGCTGCATCAATGGGGGCGTTCGTGTTCCAGCGTCATCTTCACCGTCACGATGACGTCAACCTGGTGATGTCCGCGCTGAGGGACGATCCGCAGCGCCTGCCGGTCCTGATCGCATGGGGTGCGGCCCTGCGCCGGGACGTGGCCTCGGCGTTGCGGGAGGTCATCGCGACCGGAGCGTGGCAAGGCGACGTGCGTGTCCGCAGCGCGGCGGCTCACTGGCGTGAGGAGCCCCGCTTCCATGTCTTCCTCGAGCACGGGCTTGAGAAGCGCCGTAACCGTGGCCCCAAGTACGAGCACCTGGATGCCGCTCTGCTGACGTTCCCCGAGACCCGTGCCGCCCTGTACCGGGTGAGTGCGGCGGAATGCCCGCAGCACTGCCGTACGCAGACCGGCACCTTCGCCGAGGACGGGCATGTGGACGACTACCGGCAGGCGCTGTTCGGCTGGTACGCAGCCATCCAGCACGCGCACGCCTGCGTCGTGAGATCGGCACGCTGGTTCGCCGACGCACAACCCTCCGATCCCCGCCAGCCTGAAACCTTCACCGACTGGATGGCCGGAACCCGGCGCCGGCACAGCAACAGTGCCGTTCCCGAGACGGAGCTGGCAATCCAGGAGGCTTTGCGGGAGATCATCCTGATGATGCATGCGTGGAGCCCGCACACCTTCGAAGCCATGGACGTGGCTTTCCAGAAGGCGGAGGGCGAAGACGCATCCTATGCCTGGGGCGCCGGCTTCGAGCCCGCCGGCCGGCACGAAGCCCAAGCGGCCGCGGAGGCACTCGCGCGCGTCCTGTCCCCACAGGAACGCCGCCAGGTCCGGGAAGTGATCGACGGGATCGAGAGCGACGACAAGGACCGCGACATGGACCTCGCAGAGGACAGCACGCTGGCCTGCACCAGCGACCGGCACCGCACCTACGGCACCGACCCCGCCGAGCGCGAGGAATGCGCCACGGCCCGAGGCCGCGTGTTCGAGGAAGCCTCCCGGCCCTGGAGCGAAGGCGCCGACCGCAAGGCCGATGCTGCCCGGCTGGCCCGGTTCCTGCTCGGACCCCGTAACGATCGAATCCAGGCAGCCCTTGCCACGGCCCGGGCCGGTGTCGCCCGGGAGAGCAGCGAGCCGGCGCCGCAGGTCTGGCACGACAACGCCGAACCTCTCCTGGAAGCCCGCGAAGCCGCAGGGCTCGATCTCCACGACGCCGCCGGCCACCTGGGCATCAAGCCCGCCACATTGCAACGCTTCGAACAGGCAACGGGCAAGCTCCCTGGACGGCCGGTCTCCCTCGGCTACCTCCAACTCCTCACCCTGACCTGCACCCAAGCAGGCCGCACCACTCCCGCCTGCATCCCGCAGGCCATTTCCCAGCCGGTGATCTCACTGGCGACCACCCTGCCGTAAGTCACCGCTACACACCTGCCGCCGCTCCACCACTCTGTGAGGAATCTCCGTGTTCGACGAGGTACATCACCGGCCCTGCGGGCGCCCCACCAAGTCCGGCGCTCCCTGCCGCGCGCAGTTCTCCGGTCCGGGATTCGCCTGCAAACTCCACACCACCGACCACGAGAAGGCCCTCGTGGAGGCATACCGGCAGGGCATGGACACCGGCCGGGCGAAGGAAAGAGCGTGGAGACAACGCACAGAGGCCGCCCAGATCGAACACCTTGAGCGTCAGATACGAACCCTGCGGGAAGAACTCGACGCCAAGAACCGCCGCTTCGACGTCGACGGCGACCAGGCCGTCACCGTCGACGGCTACGGATACCGCTGGCGCGGTCCCGGCACGCTCGACGTCGGCGACCGGGTGCTCCTGCCGGAAAACCATGTCAGTGCCCTGCGGCACGGCTCGGGCCCCTTCCCCGGGACCGTGACCGAACTGGGCACCACCTACACCGGGGCCCTCAGCAGGATCATCTCCCGAGTCCCCGCCACCCCACGGCAGACCGGCTGAAACCACCTGTCCACGCCACCGGCATCCGAACCGACCAGCGGAGGTCTTCGCGTGAAACGCGAGCGCGCCACCACGCTCCTGAACGACATGCTCGACCGGCTGGAAAAGGGAGCCTGGCCGCTGGACCTCGTCGACAAGATCCTCGTCTTCGGCTCCTACGCACGCGGCGCACTGAACCCCTCGGACGTCGACCTGGTCGTGGAACACCGCAGGGACGACCGTCTCACCTCCGAGTTCCTTCACGCCCTGTCCTACGGCCGCGACCCCTCCGCCTCGATGAAGCGCGCCCTCAAGGGCAACAGCAGCGGCCTGCAGATCCACTTCGGCGAACGAAAGACCCTCGAAGCGGAAGGATTCGAACTGACGCCGCTGTGGAACCGCGGCGAACCCATCGGCGCCGCCCGCGCCCGGCTCGCCGCAGCGCGCGCCCGCGGCGCGCCCGGCTGATCGCGCCGCGCACTCAGGACACGCCGGCCCCCAGGGCACAACCTTCTCCGCAGTGTGATGAAACTGCGCTGCTGGACCTGCGGCGAACCGCTTTCGAGGCTCCTCCTGCGCCCAGGCAGGCAGCGCCCACCGCAGATGACGCTCCGGAACTCGGCACAGCTGGGACACCCGATCCCGGGCCTGCCGGTTCAGATACACCTCGCTGTCCAGCCGCGTCTGACCGGTGATGTTCGACAGCCCGCCCACCTCAGCGATTGCCGCCAGAAGATCCCTGAGCCCTACGCCATAGCGTGCAGCCACCCGGCTCAGGAACGACTGCGTCATCTCACCTTGCAGCGGTGCCACCCGCCACACCCCACCTGCCAGGAGCATCGGCCCCGCCCCTAACGGCGCCAGCTTCCGATTCCTGCCGCCCGTGCCCTGCCCGGTTCGTTGATCTGCAACTCCGATAACCGCTAGTCGGCCTCACTCGTTATGGGTCACCAGCCACGGCTTGGCGGGGGAGCAAACTCGGGGCTCCTACGCCCACTCCAGGCCCAGCTCCCGCAGTGCGTCCTTCTGACGGTCGACCGTGGAGCCTCAACCATCACTTACGCCATCCGTACGCGTTTGGTACGCGAAACGTGCGCTTCACGCTAGGGTTGCGGGACAGGAGGTTCTGTATGTCCGAGCTGTTCGACGCGGTCGACGCGCTCATCGCGTCCCGCTCCCCGTTGCCGCCCCCGGCGGAACGCAGGCGGCTGCGCCAGGCGCACGGCCTGACGCTGGACGAGGTGGCCGCCGCGCTGCAGGTGCGGCGCGCGACGGTCAGCGGCTGGGAGGCCGGCAAGACCGAGCCGCGGCCGCCAGAGCGCGACGCCTACGCCCGCATGCTCAAGCAACTCGCCCAGCTCTACCCCGCCGACCCCAACGCCGCAGCGCTCGCGACGGACACGGCGGTCCCCGAGACGTCTGCTGTTGCGGCCGCTCCTGCGCCATCGGCAGCCGAACCGGCCCGCACTGGCCCCACAGGCCCGACTGCGGAGCCCGCGAACACCGCACGCCGCCCCGCTGGCCCTGCCGCTGTAGCGCATCCGGCGGCCACGACCACGCCGACGTCGCACCGCCTGGCCCGCTTGGCCGTGAAGATGGCCGCCCCAGCAGGCACCCCGGCGGGCGGCGCCGATCCGCGTTTCGAGAACGGGCCGCTCGCGGTCGTCGACGTCGACGCAGATGGTCAGGTGCTGGCGTACTGCGTCGGTGGCTTGGTCCTGGACGTACCGGCGAAGTCGATTGCGGCCCTGGTGGAGTGGACGCTGCGCGAAGGGCGGCTCGGTCAGCCGAAGTTGTCGGGGCCGGGCAAGGACGGCGACCCGCTGATCGTGCTGACCGAGACCGCGTGCGAGCACTACGGCCTGCCGGTGACGCTCACCAAGGAAGAGCGCCTGGCCGGCCGGATCCCGGAGGGCCACAAGGTCATCAAGCAGCTGAAGCGCGCCGACTGGCAGCTGACCAAGCGCGGGTTCGGGCCGTGGGCGCGGATCTACCGCCCGGCGCAGGGCGCGGAGCGATCCTGCGTGCAGTTGTGCATCCCGTCGTGGGACGCGCTCGACACCCGGCACTGGTCCGAGGCCGCCCAGCTTCCGCCGGCGGACCTCGCCCGGCTGCTGGGCACGTATGCGGCCCGGGTGATGACGCCGCGCGGCTCCACCGCCGTGACCGGCCTGGAGCTGATGACCGCCCTACACCCGCCGACCCGCGCCTCCGAACCGGACGCGACGGGCAAACGGCACTCCGAGCACAACCCCGGCTCGTTGGGCAAGGATTCGGTGGACTGCGCGCCGTGCGAGGCTCCCGACGGGCACCCGCTCCTTGCCGACCTGCCGCGCTTCCACCATCGCACTCCGGCTGAGGTTCTGGTGGAGGAGGCGTATGACTGGGCGCGCCCGCTCACCGACGCTGAATGCCTGCGCCCCCACCTGGTGGGCATCGACGTGAACATGGCCTTCGCCGCCGGCGCGAACGGCCTCACGGTCGGCCTGGGCGCGCCGGCGCACGTCAAGAATCCCGTCTTCGATGCGAAACTGCCCGGCTCCTGGCTGGTTGACCTCTCCCACGTCGACCTGTCTCGCGTGAAGCTCGCCAAGGACAAGTGGGTGGACCTGGACGGCAGTCTGCTGCCCAGCCCATTCACGCCGAAGGGAGAGCGGCCCGAGGGCCCGGCGTGGTACGCGACGCCGACCGTGGCGTACGCGGTGGAGCTGGGCTACGAGGTGCGCCCGATCGAGGCGTGGGTGCGCTACGACAACGGCCGCTACCTGGACGCCTGGTACAACCGGCTGCGCGACGCCTACGTCGCCACGATGGCCGACCTCGGGGTGGACGCAGATCTGTCCCCGGAGGAGTTCCTGAAGGCGATGGACGGCTACCGGCAGCGTGACCCCCAGCTGGCGATCGTGGTGTCCGCGATCAAGGCGACCGTGAAGGGTGGCATCGGCAAGCTGCGCGAGCGCCCGCGTGGCGAGGGCTGGAAGCCCGGGCAGCCGTGGCGGGCCCTTGCCCGGCCCACCTGGCGCCCGGACATCCGCGCCGCGGTCATCTCCCGAACCCGGATCAACATGCACCGCAAGATCGTCAAGCACGCCGCCTTCACCGGGCAGTACCCGGTGGCCGTCCTCTCGGACTGCGCCGTCTACGCCTCCCACGGACCGTCGCCGCTGGACTTCCTGCCCTACCGGGACGGCAAGCCGCTGCCGGGCGGCTTCAAGCTCGGGGTGAACCCGGGCCTGGTGAAGTGGGAGGGCACCCAGAGCGTGCTGTGGGGCGAGGGCGTGCGCGAGCAGTTCAACGCCCCGCAGCTCAATCTCGCCCGGTACATCAAGGACGGCACCGTCACCGACGTCGACAACGGGAAGTAGCAGGCGATGAGTGTGTTCGGGGACGGCCTGGACGCCGCGGTGCAGAAGGCGTTCACTCGCCCGGCGCCCAAGAGCGCGCCCGCGCAGATGCGGTACCTGGTCAAGCAGCTCAAGAGCACCAAGGCGGTCGCACAGATGCTGCGCATCTCCCAGCGCACCGTCGAACGGTACGTCAAAGACCAGATTAAAAAGCCCCGCCCGGACCTCGCCGCCCGCCTGGAGAACGAGGTGAAGAAGCGGTGGCAGCCGCAGATCCGCGCCCAGGCCCGGCGGAAGGCGGCGACCACGGGCGGCATTGTCATCGACACCCGCGCCCGGATCGGTTACACCGCGCCGATCGGGACGACGGACGAGGACCGCCTCCGGCACCTGACCGTCGCGCTGCCGCCCCGCTACGCCGCCCGCCTCTTCGACGCCCAGGATCAGGGCGCCAGCGACCAGCAGCTCCAGCAGATCGCCGCCGAAGCGCTCAAGGAGGTGTACTTCCAGGACAACGGCCGCCGCGCCGGCCAGCTGGAGCAGGTCCGCTTCACCGACATCGAGCACCTGGAGTTCGACCTGTAGCCCCCGAAAAGCGCAATCGTCATCCAGACGGGAACGGCGCTGCAGGCGCAGCTATCAGCCACTACCTCTCGAACAGGCCATGCTGACCGGGAAGTTAGGGCACGGTGGGGACATGGACAACAAAATCTGGGTGTTCACGACGCATGGCGAATGGCGGCAGGCGGATGACCCGCTTGCTTCGCACCGGCATCTGGATGACTGGGAAGCCGAGGTGAAGGCAGCCGGCTACTCGTCTTGGACCAAATTCCCCCAACAGGACACGACACCTATCGCTCTGGAGATCTACCGCAGTGAGAAGGCCGGGTCTGAGCTGGAGTTCATCGTCAACGTTTCCACCAGCTCTTACTACGAGACGGTGTATGCCGAGAGTGTCCCGGCGCTGATGGAGCTCTTGGCGCGTTGGACACCGGTCGTTCAGGGTGCGGCCCTTGGCGCATTGGCCGGACAGCTCGATGATAAAGGTGTAGTCCCCTCACTAGCCCGACGCCTCAAGTAGCAGCCCCGCCCCAGGCGCAGCCGGAAGCGTGACGCTTCCGCTCTCTGCTATGAGGGCGCCGAAGACCTCATGCCCAGTCGATGCCGAGTTCCCGGAGCGCGGCCAGCTGGTCCTGGGTGAGCTTGTCCCGCCTCGCGCGAGTGTTCGATGTCCATACGCCCAGTTTCACGATCACCGGGTCCGTCTCGCCGTCGATCACGATGTCCTCAGCGTGGCCGCGCGGTACAGGTCGTGCGCCTTCCCGCTCAACCCACTGCGCGAGCGCCGCCAGGCCTCGCTGGAACGCCTGCTGAGCCTTGCCCTGGCCCTTCGTCGCACCCGGGGCGGCAAACGGCGCCTCAAGCGGCTTCACGCCCAGCACGGTCAGCCGCTCCTACTGCTCGGTCAGGAGCCGCGCCCAGGTGCCCGGCTGCTTCTGCTGCTGGAGCCACTTGCCGATGTCGTCGCCGTCCATCAGCACGCCGGGTGCGATGTCGGGCAGCTGGCCGTCGGCGTCGACCAGGTCTGCCAGGACGCGGTAGTGGCGTTGCCAGTCCAGTGGCCATGGGCAGTTCCAGTCGGGGTCGATCTCGGTGAGCTGCGCCGCGCGTGCGGCGGCCCGTTCCGGGTCCTTGCCCAGGCCGTTCTTTGCGCCCTTGCGCCGGAGGTTGGCCATGTGCTGCCCGATGGGCACCATCGCCTCGCCCTCGCCCCACACCGCGTCCTGACGCGGCGCGAGGTGCCCGGTGGCCCGCCGGTAGGACCGGAGCGCGGCGAGCTTGGCCTCCCACGCTTCCTCGCCGGGCTCCCAGACCATTCCGGCCTCCGGCGCGTCCAGGAGGACCTTGCGCCGCTCCTCCAGCCCCCCGGCTCGCAGGGCCCTTCGCTGTTGGTGGACCCATCGCCCAAGCGGAAATGCCTTCGTCGCCCCGACTTCGACCTCAACGTCGTAGGGCACGGCGTACACACCGGTGATCTCGTTGTCCGCCCGCCAGCGGATGAGGGCCTGGTAGCCCTCCAGCCACACCAGCGACTCCGGCCGGTAGACCCGGGTGCGCAGGAACGCGGCGATCGTCGCCGCGTCGCGGGGAGAGGAGAAGTGCAGCAGGGCGGACTCGGCTGCGGCGTCGGTGTTGTCCTGCTCCTGGTCCTCGCCGTCGGCCTCTCCGCCGGTCCCGACGATCCGTCCGTCCTCATCGCGCTGGAGGTGGGCCTTGCGCTTGCCGCTGGTGAGCAGCGCGGGAGGCGAGCTGCTCGACCAGGCGCTCATCGTGGCTGCGCAGGCCCTTTATCTAGAGGTGGTTCGGGTGTGAGGGATGTTTGTTTGGGTTGTCACCTGCGGGAATGATGTCGGGTGAACTGCGGGGTGAGGGTGGGGGAGTGGTGGTTACGTTCGGCACGTGGAACGGATCTACGTAGGTGAGCGGGCGGTCTCTCCGGCAACGGGCGTGAACCGGTGGGTCGTGGTCGATTCCCGGACTTACGGTCTGCAGACCGAGGCGGTGGCCTATCTTGCTTCGCTGCGGGCCCGGGACTGCTCGCCGAACACCGAGCGGGTCTACGCCGGCAGAGTCGCCCTGTACCTGAACTACTGCCTGATGCGGCGACTGGACTGGGTGACGCCAGGCTTTCTCGGGCTTGCCGGGCTGCAGCAGTGGCTCATCGATGCGCCTTTGCCGTCCCGCAGCAGTGAGGCCCGGCCGGGGCCAGCCCGGTTCCGTTCCCGGGCGACGGCGAACGCGGTGATGACAGCGGTGGCGGAGTTCCTCCGCTTCGGTGCTACGCACGGCTGGGTGCCGGCCTCCACGACCGCCCTGCTGTCGGAGCCGAAGCTGCTGCGTTTCACTCCACCCGGCTACGACACGGGCGAGTTCGGCCAGCGGCGCGAGGTGGAGGCGGCCTCGTTCCGGTTCAGGATCGCTGAGCCGGGCTATGAGGACCTCAGCGACGAGCAGATCCGCCACATGATCGCCATCGCCTTGAGAGCGCGGGACCGCTTCCTGATCGCGCTGCTGGCATGTACTGGTCTGCGGATCGGCGAAGCGCTCGGTCTGCACCGCGGCGATATGCACCTGCTGGCCTCCTCGCGCGCGGTGGGCTGCGGGATCGAGGGCCCGCACGTGCATGTCCTCCGCCGCACCGACAACCCCAACCGGGCCCTGGCGAAGTCCCGCTTCTCCCGCATGGTGCCGGTCACCGCCGACCTGGTCGCGCTGTACACGGACTACCAGTTCGAGCGGGACCGGGTGGACCAGGCCGCGGAGTCGGAGATGGTCTTCGTGAACCTGTTCCGCCCGCCGCTGGGCGGTGCCATGTCGTACCCGAACACCAAAGAGATGTTCGACCGCCTGGCCCGTACCGCGGGGCATGCGTGCCGCCCGCACATGCTGCGTCACTCGGCAGCGACGCGATGGCTGCGCGACGGAGTCGACCGGGATGTCGTGCAGCGGCTGCTGGGCCACGCCTCACCGCTGTCGATGGAGCGCTACCGCCATGTCGACGACGCCGAAGCACGCGCCGCCGTCGAGCACGTCGACTCCCTCAAGGAACGCCCGTGAGCCTCCCCACCGTGACCGCACTGGTACCCGCACCACGCGCCGCCGCCCCGCCGGACTCCCACGCGTCAGGATGGGAGTCGTGGCTGACGGCCCGCATGGACCCCGTCTGGCGGCCTACTGAGTGGCGGACGGACTGCTGGCTATTCACCGGCAGCGTCCATGAGCCGCGGAGCTCGGTGTCGCTGTGTCGTACGAACGTATGCGACACCGTGGTCTCCCCGGCAGGGATCTTCTGCCCCTTCTGCAAGGAACAACAGAAGACGTCGCCCCAGCCGGCCGAGGAGTTCGCCCGCACCTTCGTGCCCGAACGCAACCGGGTGCCCTTCGGCGGGGTACCGGACCAGTGCGGCTTCAGTAAGGACGGGCAGCGCTGTGTCCGCCCACGCCACTGCAGGCAGTTGTGCCTCACGCACTACACCCAGTGGAAGACCCACGCCCGCCGGAAGCACCCCGGCCGGTGGGAAGACACCACAGCCCCCTACACCGATACCCCCGCATGCCCGGCGCCCGCCTGCCCGCTGCCGGCCCTCTACGGCCGGGGCCTGTGCCGCCACCATGCGAAGCGCTTCCGCGAACACCGCCGCTCCCACCCCGACGCCCCGGTAGCCCCATGGGCGGCGCAGCAGCCTCCGTACCTTGCCCCGCACCAGTTCAGCCTTCTCCCTCTGCCCGAGCAGCTGCGCCTTGAGGTCCTCTACGGCCTGCAGCAGGCAGAACCCTGGCTGCGGATCTTCGAGCCTTCTCAGGTCCGCCGCATGGTCCGCGGCCTTGCCGGCACCGCCACACTCGTCAGTGCCGTCACCGACGAGCAGATGTGCCCGCGTTCCGACGTCGCCGTCCTCAGGCTCCTCACCCGCGTCCGCACCGCGGTCCAGGCCGCCCATGCCGAATACACAGGAACAGCGCCGGCCAAGGACGACATCCTGGACCTGCGCGCGCTGGGCCAGCGGTCCCGCACACCGGCAGGCATCAGAACCCCCAAGACCGTCGACCTGCGCACCATCAAGCAACGCTGGCTGCGCGACCTGCTGCGGACCTGGACGATCCAGCAGCGCCCCGGAGCGGACGAGTTCGGCCGCACGCTGCGCGGGGTGGAGCTCGCTTCCCGGGTCCTCGCGCCCCGCCCGGGCACCGACGACCCCGCACGGCTGCGCTACGACGACGTCACCGCTGTGGTCGAGGCGTTCCGCACCGCGCTCAAACTGAACGGCGAACCCGCCGGCTGGAACTACCGGATGTCCATCGCGAGCCACTTCTTCGCCCTGATCGACTACAGCCGGCGCTCCGGTACCACCGAAAACCTCTCAGCCGCCTTCGTCCGCGACCCCGCCACCCACCGGATTGCACAAGAGGAAACCAACGAGGACGAGATCGGCAAAGCCATCCCCGAGCCGGTGATCCGCCAGCTCGACGCCCACCTCGACCTCCTCGGACAGGGCAAGGCCCGAGGCCAGCGCACCCTCGCCCCCGCAGACCTGCAACTGATGTACCGCACCCTGTACATCCTGCTCAGGGACACCGGGCGACGACCCCTGGAAGTCCTCTCCCTGCCCCTGGACTGCCTTGAGACCCGTAACGACCAGATCTCCCTGATCTGGAACAACCACAAGACCCGCCGTCACCGCCGGCGCCTGCCCATCACCACATCCACCGCCGACGCCATCCGTACCTGGAGAGCTCGCCGCGACCAACTGCAGCCCACCCTCCCGCCAGCCGGTACAGCCTTCCTCTTCCCCGCCCTGACCCACCTCGCCACCCGCCCCTACCTGCACACCAGCTACCTCGGAGAGACCCTGCGCCACTGGGTCGACTCCATCCCCCACCTCCACAGCGAAGGCGCCGACCCGCACGGTAACCCACTGCCCTTCGACCGGGCCCTCATCTACGCCTACGCCTTCCGCCACTCCTACGCACAACGCCACGCAGACGCCGGAACCCCCCTCGACGTCCTGCGCGAACTGATGGACCACAAGTCCGTCAGCACCACCCAGCGCTACTACACCGTCTCCCTCAAACGAAAACGCGACGCCGTCACCAAACTCTCCGCACACGTCGTCGACAACCACGGCCGACCCAGCCCCTGCTCCGAATCCGCATACGAACTGCGCTCGGTCGCCGTCCCCTACGGCGGCTGCACCGAACCCAGCAACGTCAAAGCCGGCGGCAGCTCCTGCCCCATCCGCTTCCAATGCGCGGGCTGCGGCTACTACCGCCCCGACCCCTCCTACCTCACAGCGATCGAACAGCACATCAACGAACTGCGCGCCGACCGCGAAACCGCCCAGGCCATGGACGCCGCCGAATTCGTCACCACCGCCCTCACCGCCCAGATCAGCGCCTTCGAGCAGGTCACCGACCGCATGCGCCGCCAACTCGCCTCCCTCCCCGACGCCGAACGCCAGGAGATCGAGGAAGCCAGCGCCATCCTGCGCAAAGCCCGCGCAGGCACCCACACCCTCCTGCCCCTCACCGTGATCACGAGGACGGATACGGTATGAACCCCCGCGGCAACGCGCACACCCTCGTCCAGGCTCGCCGCCGCGACAGCCTCGACAAACGCCAGCGCGCCCTCACCGCCCTCACCACTCTGGAACAACAGGGCAAAAAGATCACTCACGCCGCGGTCGCCCGCACCGCCGGCGTCTCCACCTGGCTCACCTACACCGAAGGCATCCGCGAACACATCGAAGCCGCCCAGCAGCGCCAGCAGCCCAAGGCCCCCCGACCCGCAGACACTCGAACCCCCAATGCGACGCTGCGCACGGAACTCGAGCTGGCCAGGCAGGAGGTCCGAGACCTCCGCGAAGAGAAGGAGCGGATGCGGCAAGCCCTCCGGCACCAGCTCGGACAACAGCTCGACGCCCTCGGCACCAAGGACCTGACCGAACGCGTCGACCACCTCGCCCGAGACAACCAGCGACTCCAGGACGCGCTCCGCCAGGCAACCGAAGACAATCACGCGCTCCACAGCCAGGTGACGAGCCTCGAGGCAGACCTGGGCGCGGCACGCACCAGCCTCCGGCGCATGATCCGAGAAGAGAACAGAAGTCCTTGAAAGACCGGGTACCTCGCGCCATGGACGGTCCGCCCTGTGGGATTGCAGTGGCACTCCATGGGGCGCCCCAGTCGATGCTCACAACAGTGTGCACGTTCGAATACCTGCAGCCTGTTTCGAGGAAGGGCGAGCGAGGAGGGCGGGCCCCGATCGATTCGAGGGCCCGCTCGTATCCGATCCGGCCAGTCAGACCTTCAGGATCAGTGCTTCCACCTGTTCGAGCGTTGTCACGCTGGCCTGAGCCGCGGCTCGGGCCTTCGTCAGCTTCTCCATCCACTCGATCCGCTGTTCGGCCGGGAGCGGGTCCTCCCCGAGCTGGACTCGCAGGCGGTGAGCCTCCTCGAAATCCGTCATCAGGGTGTAGGCGGCGTCCACCGCCTTCTGGTAGCTCCCCTCGACGAGTTCGACCCGTGCGGGCAGCTCCCGGCGCAGGGCGGCCAGGCGGTCGCGCGGGTCGGCAGCCGCCTCGCCGTGCGCGGTGGTCGGGGCACCGGCGTCCGCCGTGTTCCCGGCGGCCGCGGAGGCGTTGATGGAGGTTACGGATGTGGTCGGCGCTGGGGCACCGAGGTCCACGGGGAACAGCTCGTCGAACCACGCCTTGTCGGCGACGTAATGGGTGGGCCGGCCCTCGGTGTCCGGAACGACCACCATCCCCTCGGTGATCGCCGTCCGGTCCGCCTCGGCCCAGTGCTGCTCGCCATAGCAGATCAGGGTCGTACCGTCGTCCGCCTTAGGAGGCCGGGGCGCGTCCGGGTGCTCCAGAACGGCCTTTGCGAACGCGAGCAGCAGGGCCCGGCTGACGCCCGGCGCGCCCCTCGTGTAGGCCAGTGTCAGAGCGGCGAGAGCGCTCTTGGGGGTGCGGCGCACACCCTTGCGGCCGGTGCCCGCCTCGCTGCCCTGCCCCGCGGTGATGAACGGCTGCGGAGCGTGGATCAGGGCCGGTGCCATCCGCTGAACCAGGGCGGACCAGGCGGCTGCGTCACCGGCCTCCGCTCCGAGGAGCAGCTCTGTGAGCGGCCTCGGATCCTGTCCGGCACCATCCTTGGTCTCCGCGGTGCCGAAGAGACCGAGGGCGGAGAGGATGTTGCCCCGGTGTACGAACAACTGCGCGACGGCGGCGGACCACAGGCGCGTACGCGCCTCGGCCGTCTTTGCCCGGATCTGGCTCCACGCCGGCTCCTGCAGCGTCCCTCGGGCCAGAACCGCCCGGTGTCGCGGACGGTGCGCCCGTTCGTCTTCTGCGGAGTCTCGGGCGGGATACCGGGAAACACCAGCGCGGTGATGGCACGCACCGCGACGTCGCGCAGCACGGCCGGGGAGATGTCGGCGCCCGCGGGCACGAGCGGCTCCAGCGGATCGAGCGGCCCGTTGACCGTCAGCGCGTCGCGTACCCCCGTCAGATCGAGGAGGTCCGCGGCGCGCGCGTCGGGGAACGCATCGGCGAGCGAGTCCGCGAGGATCGACTCCCTGGCGTAGGCGTCGACGAGCGTTGCGAACAGGGCGACCAGCCGCGCGTCCTCGTCGTAGGGCTGAATGCCGCGCAGGTGATCGTCGACGTTCAAGGCCCGCAGGACATGCTCCAGGGCGTCGGGCTTGGTGCAGCCGATCACGATCTCCGCGGATACCGTGGCGATCTTCGCCGCCCTGAGCGACGGGTCGGTCGCCTCGGTTTCCGGCTTCGCACCATCCCTGTTGAGCCGGGCGGAGAGTCGGTTCAGGACCTCCCGCTGACTCAGCAGCAGCGGCTCGGGGCCGTCCTTCTTGTCCTTCGGCATGGGCACGAGGGACTGGGGCATCCCGGTGACCAGGTGCTCCGGCCGCACCCGGAAGACACTGAGACGGGCCAGCGCACGGTTGTTCCCGGTCACGGCGACCATCCGCCACAGCTTCGACACCGTGCCGTCGGCGTGGGCGATCTGCCACTGCTGCAGGACATTCATGCCCTTGGAGAGCTGGCCTCCGGCCACGAGGGACTCAGCCAGGTCGTACCCGCGGGTCTTCCCGGCGCGCTCCAGGTTGTCGGCGGCGTACCGCTGCATGTGGACTGCCACTGCGTAGGGCTGCTCGGCGAGGGTGAGCGCCGCCATCGGATGCCCGTCCTCCTGGGCGGCGCGGACCACCGGGCGCGGCCGCCGGTGGCCAAGAGCGGAAAGGAGCGCATGCCGTTTGGATTCGAGCTCGTGCACGCGGCGGATAGCGTCCTGATGCTTCTGCGTAGCGGCCGCCAGCGCCTGCGGCGCGTACGTGTCGTCCCCCGGCGCCCGGCGCAGCGCCTCTCGCTCTTTCTCGGCGGACTTCGCGCTCTTCGTGGCGTCCTGGAGCGCCAGCTCGGCGGCGACGAGGTCCTTGACGCGCCGGCTGGCCTTCGGGGCGGGCGACGACCAGTAGACGGCGGTGCGGTCGTTGAGATCCCACGGGACCACCGCGGCCCCGTGTACGTCGCAGGTCAACAGGAGCACCTGCTCGTCGCCGGCCTTCGCGGGCCTGCAGACGGTGGGCTTGAGAACCCTCCTGCCGCGCTGGGTGGCAATCAGGGCTTTGATCTCGGTGTCTGGCAGCGCGGCGGCCAGTCCCTCGAGGATCGCCTCCCGCGGCGGCGGCACGACACCGTGATCCGCGCAGGTGTTCTCGATTGCGTCCGCGAGGCGATCACCCCAAGCGGTGGTGCCGATCTGCGGGTAGATGTCGTCGGACCGATTTACGGCCATGGTGTCGTCCTTCCACCCGGGGCGTCCCGGGCGAGCACAGAAACTCCCGACCGTCGGGAGCGTGTCACGCGCCCGAGTGCAGAAGCCTCGTGCCAGCGAGGAGTCGGGCCGACACCATGAGGGTGTGCGGCGGTCCTCGCTCCGTACGGTCCACCGGCCAGCGTCCGAAGAACGATCAGCCCCAACAGCGCCTCAGTGGCGCCTGGACCGCTCGCAGCTTGCTCCTGCTCCGCCGGAGGCGGCATGAGGCGAACGCCGGTGATGAGCCACCGACGTGCACCACGGAATCTGCCACCGTCCGTGAAGCAACCGCCATACAGAGCAGGCTGAGTTCACCGGATCAGGTGAACTAACATCTCAATCGCACCGTCAGGCAAGCGAGTTGAGGTATTGGCGCGGCGACGCGTGCCCGGGGTAACTGGTTCTGGTTCGGGGCGGCGCGGCGGGCTCTACGGTGCACCGGTGAGGCCTCCCGACGCACCGACGCCTCTCTCTTCCGCTGAGACATCGGCGAAGGGGAAGGAGTCCGCTCCCACGGCCGGCAAGATACGGGCCGATGCGCTGCGGATGCTGAGGGGCGTGCGGATAGCCGCCGCCCGGCAGATGGCTCAGGCGATCATGGCGGAGGATGCGGACGGTCGGTCGTAAGTGCGCAGGGCGATAAACAAGCTGGCGGAGACGTACGGCAAGGCCGGACGGCACTCGATCCGGAACCTGCCCCCGGCGGAACAGAAGGCCCTGGCCGACGGCAACGAGCTACCTCCCCGACCAAAGGCAGGCGCCGGAGTGAAAGAGGTGAAGGCCGGGCTCGGTCCGCACGGTGTCGCGGTGACGGACACGATCCTCGCCTTCGGCGGCCGGGACCACCTGACCGACTGGCAGGTGGAGGTCAACCACGCCATCAAGGAGACCGGCCGCAGCTTCAACGCCGACGCCGTTCTCGCCGTGCCGACCAAGACCAGCGAGGTGCGCCTCTTCGAGCTCCCAGGCCCACCTCGCCAAGGAGGTCTGGTACTACGAGCGTTACGCCGGGCACCGCGTCCAGGAAGGAGCCCGCGGCACAATCGGCAGCACGCTCCCGTTCTGGCAAAACTACACGCGCTCCCAAACCTCCCTGCGGCTGCATGTCGTTCTGGCGGGCAAGGCGGAGCACCTGCTCGACAACCGCCTCCAGGCGCTCGCCGCCGACGTGAAGAGCATCGCCGTCGCGGTGTGGGTGAAC
This sequence comes from Streptomyces sp. NPDC014727, assembly GCF_043083485.1. Lineage (NCBI taxonomy): Bacteria > Bacillati > Actinomycetota > Actinomycetes > Kitasatosporales > Streptomycetaceae > Streptomyces > Streptomyces sp. NPDC014727. The sequence goes on from NZ_JBIBYR010000043.1 coordinate 42,036, forward strand.
ACCCTGCCCCGGCTCCAGCGGAGCGAGCCCTGGTACGAGATCGGCGTCGACGACCCAGGCCGCCGCCAGCGCTACCCCGAGCCCGCCGGCCGCTGACATCCGAGCTGGGCAAGCCCTTCCACGCGGCGGGTTTGCCCGGGGCCGACGACCCGGTACGCCATGGCGACGGCCACGACGTCCGACGCCGCGCAGACCGGCTCACCGGCTTCGTCCTGCGCGAAGCGGAAGATCGGCTGTCCGCGACGCTGGAGGGCACCGTGCGCTGCGTCCGCCGCGCCCGTCTCGTACCGCTGACAACTACGCGAAGAACATCAAACGCCGCTACGTCTTCGAGATTCTCTACGGCATTCACGACCCCGAATCCACCGGACTTCGGGAACGGCTTCGCGAAGTCTCCACGGAGCTCAAGGCCCTCACCGCAGACTCCGTCACCCTGGAACGACTCCTGGCCGAGACAGCCTTCGGCTCACAAGCCCAGCTGGAGGTGCAGCGCACGGCAACCGAGGCCAAGCTCCGCGCGGCACGCACCGCGGACCAGCATCTGACGAGTGAGCTCACCGACCCTTCCACCGTGACCCTGCGCTCTCGGATCGCTGACGCTGAAGCCGAACTCGCACGCGTCGACATGGCTACCGCCGCGGAATCCGCAGCGGTAGCCAACCTGCGCGAGCTGCACGACCAGCTCATCGCCCAAAGCCGTCGCCTTACCCGCGCCCTCGTCGCGGAGCGGCTCCTCAACGACTTCGAGTTCCACACCTGCCCCCGATGCGGATCCGGCGTACCAGAACGCGGGGACGAGGACACCTGCCGCCTGTGCCTGCAGACCCCTCCGCAGACCGCGGCACCGTCATCCCTCGCCAGTGAGCAGGACCGGGTCATCGAGCAGGTTTCGGAAACCAAGCAGCTCATCGAACGCAGCACGAAAAGGATCGAAGAACTCCAAGCCGCACGCGCAGGCCACGCCCGACTCCGCAACGACCTCGGAGCACAGCTGGACCAAGCCACGTCAGCCTTCGTCAGCGATCAGACCGACCGTATCCGCGCCACAGCCGCCGAACAGGCCCGGCTTGAAGAACGCCTGGTCAGCCTGGAACAAGCTCTATCGCTATACGAGCGCTCCCAGAAGCAAGCACGCCGCATTGCCGAACTAGAGCAGGAACAGGAATCTCTCAACGCGAGCATCGACGCTTCACGGCACAGCAACCCTGCCGTCCAGGAACGGTTGCGGCAACTCGACGAAGCCTTCGAGACGATTCTCCGTGCCTTCGACACCCCCCGGTTCGAAGAACCGTCAGGCACATCCCATCGTCGACGGCCGACCCTTCGCAGACCTCGGGTCTCAAGGAGTGGAAGTCCTCGTCAACGTGGCGCACGTCCTCGCACACCAACTCGTCGCTCTCGGCGGCAACAGCATTCCGCTACCGAACATCCTGGTCATCGACGGCATCAGTAACAACGTCGGCCACGAAGGCGTCGACCTCGAACGGCTACACCACCCTGCTCACCGCTGCCCGCGAGCACATCGACGACCTGCAGATCATCGTGGCGGACAACGATCCCCCACCCATCTCCGGAGTTCACCGCGCGCTTGAACTGTCGGACACCGATCGCCTCGTCCCAGGAGTGACCGCCACCCACGAGGCCCCGGACGCAGAGACTGATCAGGATGGCGACAGCAGCTGAGACACCAGTCATGCTTACAGCACGAAGTCCCGGGGCTCGTGCTCCCGGGACTTCGTGCTCTTCGCTGTCCGGCTGGTTCAGCGACGGGCCGGTGGCGGTATCATGCCCATTCGATGCCGAGCTGCCGCAGTGCGGCGAGCTGCTCCAGGTCGAGTTTGTCTCGCCTCGCGCGGGTGTTGGAGACCCATACGCCCAGCTTCACGAGCACCGGCTCCGCCTCGTCATCGACCGCGATCTCCTCACTGTGCCCGCGCGGGACCGGCCGGTCTACGCCTTCCCGTTCCACCCATTGCGTGAGGGCCGCGAGGCCGCGCTGGAATGCCTGCTGCGCCTTGCCCGATCCCTTCGTCGACCGCGCAGCCGCTGGGGCGGGAGACGGTGCTTCAGTGGGCTGCACGCCCAGCGACGTTGTCAGTCGTTCCTGCTGTTCGGCGGAGAGTTGTTTCCAGGTGCCGGGCTGTTTCTGCCGCGTGAGCCATCGTCCGATGTCGTCGCCCTCGAAGAGCACGCCGGGCTGGATGTCGGGCAGGTGGCCGTCGGCGTCGACGAGGTCGGCGAGGACGCGGTAGTGGCGTTGCCAGTCGAGCGGCCAGGGGCAGTTCCAGTCCGGGTCGATCGTCGTCAGCTGCGCGGCACGCACCGCTGCTCGTTCCGGGTCCTTGCCCAGACCGTTCTTCTGCCCCTTCCGCCGGAGGTTCGCCAGGTGCTGCCCGATGGGCACCATTGCCTGGCCCTCGCCCCAGACGGCGTCTTGCCGGGGTGCGAGGTGTCCGGTGGCTCGCCGGTAGGACCGGAACGCGGCGAGTTTGTTCTCCCACGCCTCTTCGCCCGGCTCCCAGACCATGCCGGCCTCCGGGGCGTCCAGCAGGGTCTTGCGCCGCTCCTCCAGCTCACCCGCCCGCAGCGCTTTCCTCTGCTGGTGGACCCAGCGGCCGAGGGGGTAGTCCTTCGTGACGCCGACGGTGGTTTCGGTGTCGTACGGCACTGCGTGCAGGCCGGTGATCTCGTTTTCGGCGCGCCAGCGGATCAGGGCCTGGTAGCCCTCCAGCCAGACCAGGGACTCGGGCCGGATGACACGGCAGCGGGTCAGGGCGGCGATGTCGGCGGCGTCGCGGGGGGAGGCGAAGTTGACCACGACCGAGGTGACGCGGTCGACCTCCCGCTGCGCCTCGGCACTCGCCTCTTGGTCGTCCCCGTTCTCCGACCCGGTCGCGGCGGCGGGGCGGACGTGGGTGCGTCGGCGTTCCTCACTGCGGGTCAGGGCGCGGGAGGCGAGCTGGTCGACCATGCGTTCCGAGTGCGAGCGCAGGGCTTGGAGGATGTCGACCAGGGGCTGGTAGCTGGCCGAGGCGATCATGTCCTTGGGGTCCTCGCCGGGCTGGAGGAAGACGGGGATGATGATCCGTGCGGTCTTGGTCGTGCCGTCTGGGTTGGGGCGCAGGGCGCGTCCGATGTTCTGGACGACGTCGACCTGGGAGCTGCGCGAGCCTACGATGCACACGGCCTCGACCCCGCGCAGTCCGGTGATGTCCACCCCGACACCGAGTGCCCGCACCGAGGACAGGAACGCCCGGTGCACCCGCCGGTTCTGGGCGTCGATGCCATTGGCGAACCGGTGGATCACCGCACGCCGGTGCGCGATGGGATGGTCCCCGCACAGCCAGTCCGCCCACACCCGGTCGGCAGGCATGTGACGGCCCTCCTCCAGCTCGTACAGCTCGGCGTCGATCGACGACACGGGCAGCTCGCCCGCACCTGCCAGCGCCGCCGTAGAGGCCTCGGCGGTGTACAGCTCGGCGGCCGTGCGCGGCATCTGCTCGGCGAACGCGGCCGCCTCCTCCACCCGCTGGTGGAACACCATGGTGGTGTGCAGATTCATCTGCGCCGCATGCTCCAGCAGCGCCGCCTGGAGCAGGGCCATGCGCCGGCCACGCAGCGCGTCCTCCGACAGGCCCAGGATCGGGTCCGGGTCGCGGATCTCCAGCACGTCGATCTCGAACCCTGAGAGGATCGACCGCTCCACCGCCTCCGCCAGCCCAAGGTCGAAAATCCGGGTGCCGTAGGTGCTGGAGTCATCCTCCATCGACGCGATTACCACCTCCCGCCCGTCCCGGCCCCGCTGCGGCCGGGGCGCGGCGAGGATCCGCGGAGTCGCGGTCAGATAGAGCCGGAAGTCGACGGGAATCCGGCTGTTGTCGTGGATCGCCGCCCACGGCCGCCCCATGTCCCCCGCGGTCATGTGCCCCTCGTCCAGAATGGCCAGGTCGAACGGAGCCATCCGCTGCCCGTACAGCCGCTCCCCGCCCGCCAGAGCCGATTCCAACGGCCCAGGCACAGTCCGGCGACCAGTGACATCGGCGGGGTCCTCGCGGTCCACGAGAGAGGCGTACGTGGCGAACACGACCACCGGCCCGGTCCCGGCCCACAGGGCGAGCTGGATCGGGTTGGTGGTGGTGCGCACCCCGAGCTGCTCCAGCACCTCGTCCTTGTCCACCGAGCAGACCGCCACCATCGGCGCCCGGTGCCCCACCCGCCGCCAGGACTGAGCACTCTGCACGACCAGGTCCAGCGTGGGCACCATGACGAGGATCCGCCCGTCCGGGAAGAACTCCAGAGCGCACGCAGCGGTGGTAATCGTCTTCCCGGACCCGGTCGCGGACACCCCCATGGCACGCGCCCCCTCCGGAGGCACAAAAGATCTTGCAGGAAATCCGACCCAGTTACGAAAGCTCAACTTCTGGTCGACCTGGTGTTCCTTGAGCGGAACCAAAAGCATTTCTAAGCCCTCCCCGATTCCTATTCCTGTGGTCTTTCAGATGGCCGCGTGCGGAGTGCAGGCCGCGCCCAAGTTTCCAGATCGACGCATCCGCCTTGTGCCAGCCGCCGGGCTTTCCGTCCTTGAAGGGCGGCCTGCCGTCCGGGGCGTAGTGCCCGGCACTGAGGGTGCAGACGACGTAGTCCCCGCGCGGTACTCACGCTGCCTCACGTCCGTGAGATGTACGGCCAGTTCAGCGGCCCCGGCCGACCGACCGCCGCGCCGGGACCAGTCCCGGTCCGCGATGCCCACCAGGGCCTCACTCACGGCCGTCACGCCGTCGTCCCAGCCGTCCGCGAACTGCTCGCCCCGAGAGGCCGGCGCCATGCCGTCCAGCTCGACTACCTCGCTCTGCGCCCCGGCGACCGCTTCGGTCTCCAGCGCTGCCACTAGGCCGTCCGCCTCGCTCGCGGGCACGCCCTGCGCCTCCAGGAGCGCGAACAGCCTCAACCGGGCGTTGACGCCCGCCGCCTGATACTGACTCACCCGGCGCGCAGAATGCTACTCAGCGCGGGATCAGGTCCGGTAGATTCGTGGTGACCGGTCATCTGCGGTCGCTCCTCTCGAAATTCCGGGAAAGTTCCCGGGCGGTTGGGGTGTGTCCCATGTTTCCGCCAACGGTACATACTGCATCAAGCTGATGCAGCTACTACACGAGAACCCGACACGAGCGACCCCTCCCCTCGTAGTCAGCTTGAGCCCGCGTCAGCGGGCTCTTGTCCTGGAGGCGTAGCCGGAGGGACTGTCAGGCGAGGGAGCGCAGCGGACCCGCCCTCCCGGGTTGAAGCGAAGCGGAAGCCCGGGAGCGGGACACAGTCCCGCCGCTCCGGGAGCGCAGCGGACGGAGCGTCAACCCGACTGTGCAGCAGTCGGGTTGAGCGGGAGGCGCAGCCTCCCGCTCCGCTCACGCGGAGCGGGAGCGCAACACCCGTGCGCAGCACGGGTGTTCGCTTGCACATCGCGCAGCGATGTGGTACCCGCTCCGCGGG
>NZ_JBIBYR010000044.1:0-44714 GCF_043083485.1 Streptomyces sp. NPDC014727
ACTGAACGCCTTCGACATCACCTTCGACGGCCGCCTCTCCGCCGCCCGTCAGTAACCCTCAACAACCCGAGTTACACCGCTCGTTTGACAGACCCGCCAACGCGGCCGAGGTGCTGGAAAGGCTCACGAGTGCGGGTGCAGACGATGAGGAGCTCATCGCGGCCTACCGTGCAGTGCGGGATTTGGACCTGGACGGTACACGTGTGGGGCGGGTCCTGCGGGATGCCATCGACGAGGTGTTGAATGGCGAGGTTACGGGTCGATACGACTTGAAGCACCTGACCAAGGCGGAGCGGGCGCACCTCGGGAGCCTGGTAAACATTGCGATCCAGCGTGAGTTTGTCTTCGAGGACGGTCATGCGATGGACTTCAGCATCGCCGGCGTCGATGTTGACTGCCGTTTCAGCCTCACATTCGGCGGCTGGATGCTCCCTCACGGGACGCTGGGTCACATCTGCCTTCTAGTCTGGGCTGACGACTACCTGAGCCGGTGGAGTGTCGGCCTGCTGCGCGTCAAACAGGAGTGGCTCAACACCGGGCGCAACCGGGACCTGAGAGCCATGCTCAAAGCCGGGCACCGCGACAAGATCCTCTGGCTCTGGCGCGACGCCATGCTCTCGGAGAACATCTTGCTGCACATGCCCGACACCGACCGCGAAGCGGTCTTCGGGAATAGGTCCGGTCAGGGTCGACTCAACGAACTATTCCGTCGCGCCCAGGGGCGCCGAATCGGACGCAACGCGGTCCGCACCGTGGTTCAGCAGAAGGACTATATGAAGCGCATCCGCGGGAACGGCGGATCCCGCTCAGCACTTCGGGACGAGGGAATCATCATCATGGGCGACTACGATGCACACCGGCACATCGCCCGTCAGCTCGGCCTTCCCGTACCCCGGGAAGGAGAGTTCGTCAGCGCGCGGGTCATACCGGCTCTGCCTAGGATCGGTAAGCCTCTCGCGGAGATGGACGGCCGACTGTGGTCTCTGGCCTCTCCGGAAGACCCTGTGCACCGCGCGCCGGCGCTTCCTTCACATTCGGCAGCAAGCAGTGATCATGCGGACGGGCCCCGCTGGAGGTGATGTGGGCCTCGTCGCCCCACCGCCGTGCAGCCGACGGTGCCCGTCCCGGGGGGCGCAGTGCAGTCGTCGTGAAGTCCACGCTGCTGCCGAGGAGGACGCTGGCCGTGAGCGCCGCCGGCGAGCAGGAACGACGGGTGCGTGCCGGGACCGAGACACGGATCGAGCATGGCTTGGCCCGTCCGGAACCTATTGGTTTCCGGCAGGCAGATACCCACGCTGTTACCACTGCCGTGGGGACCATTTGGGGACCACACGGTGCTCGCGACCCTGAACAGCACGCGCGGGGAGGCACCTTCTGCACCCTCTTTCTGCCTGATATGTGCAGGTAGTTCCCATGGCCCTCACTCCTGGGGGTCAAGGGGTCGCAGGTTCAAATCCTGTCGTCCCGACTCGTATGAGTCGCAGGTCAGAGGTCGTTTGCGGAGTGATCCGAAACGGCCTCTTGATCGTTTGTAGGGTCCGACCGGGGATCAGTTCTTGACAGGGTGGCAGCGCGTCCCGGCCTGGTCGAAGTGCGCGTGGCAAGCAGCGGGCCGTTCGGGGACCGCCCGTGATGGTGTTCCCGTCTTCCCCAACTCCGGATCGTGACACGGCGTCTCGGTAGAGTGCGCCGGGTGAGCGACGTGTATGAGTTGGTGGTCACGGTCGATCTGCGGGACGAGATCACCGAGCAGGAACTCGCAGAGCTGCGCTGGCATCTGGGAATCGGGCCGCAGCCCGAGCGCCTGTCCATCGTGAGTCCGGTCAGGTAGTCCAGCGCCCGGTCACGGGGCTCTGACCCGCCGAAACGATGGCCGAACCGGGCATGGAGCCCGGCTATCCCCTCAAACCACGACTCGACTCGTTCGACCGTCAGCTCATCAGCCCACAGACACACCAACGCGCAACAACCGTGACTGTCACGCAAGTTGCAGCTACTGGAATCAGCCCTCGACGAACGTGACGGTCTCGTCGAGCGGCGCCCGGCCCGTACGGGCGTAACCCACCGTGACGTCCTCGAACCCGATCGACATGCCACAGAAGAGCATGAGGTCGTCCGGGGGTGACAGGACCTCCGCGACAGTCTTGCGATACACCGACCATGCCATCTGCGGGCAACTGTGCAACCCTTCGGCGCGGAGCAGCAGCATGACGGTCTGCAGATACATGCCTACGTCGGACCATTGAGGTCGGCCCATGTCGCCGTCGATGTAGCAGAACAGGGCGGCGGGCGCGCCGAAACCCTCCCAGTTCGCAGAAGCGGCCCTCTGGCGCGCCTCCCAGTCCGCACGCCCAATACCGAGTGCGCTGTAGCGTTCATGGCCGAAGGCGGACCGGCGCTCGTGGTAGGGGGACTTCAGCGCCGGCGGGTACATCTCGTACTCCCGCTCGTCCCACGGGTCACCTGAGGCCACACGCTCGTCGGCGCGCCTCTTGAGCTCGGCCAGCGGCGCGCCGGTCAGCACATAGGCGCGCCACGGCTGGAGATTCGACCCGGACGGGCGCCCCGCGCAGGTGACCGCGAGGTGGGCACCGCGTCCGTAAAGCCCTGTCGGCCCACCGGCGCCAGCGCCGTGCGCCAGCGGTCGACCCTCGGGAGTCCATGGGCCCCGTCCTACCTCGAGAGCTGTGGCCCGTTTGTCCCGGCGACGCTGGGCTGGGACAGGGCGCACCTTGACAGCCTCAGCCCTCACGGGTGCCCGTGTGCCTCGTCAGCGGTCACCTATGTGAACGGGGCCCCCGCGTCGATGGCGCGTTGCAGCGTCCACTCGAAGTGCTCATTCTTGGTCGCGAAGGGGACCTCGTCGTCAATCCCGGCCGCGGTCAGGCAGGGCGAGGCGCCCGCCGGTCCTTGCGCTGGGCCAGCTCCTCGTCCTCGACCAGGGTCAGCATGGGCTGACCCGGCGCGCACATCATCGTCACGAGGAAACGGCTCCAGGAATCCGTTCGGTTGTTCCCGTCCTGATAATGGATGACGTCGCCGCCCGGCTCCCAGAACGTCTCTCCGGCCTTGATCACGCGCTCCGGCTCACCTTCGAGCTCGAAGAGCATCTCCCCCTCGAGCATGTATCCGAATGCGGGGCCGGAGTGCCGGTGCGGAGGCGTGCCCGGGTCGCCCGGGGGAAATTCGATGAGGACGGTCATCGCCTCGGCGCCCTCCGGGATGGACGGCGGCTGTGCCGTCTGCAGCAGGGTCAGTGCCGTCTTCCACGCTTCGGACCGTGGTCCCCGCTCTGCGCGCGTCGGCTCATTGCTCGACATGGTGAAGCCTCCATGGGTGCGTAGCTGTCTACGGAGCCCCCGGACCGGACAGCGCGGATCGGTCACCTCCGGCGGATGTGCCGGCATTCCGCCCATCTGACCGCCGTCCGTGCCTATGAAGCCGAAACAGGGGCAGCGGATGCGGGGAACACGACCTCATACCTCGCAGCGTTCCGGAGATCCGCCGGTTGATCGGGCACGTCATCGCCACACCCCACTGCCCCAGCAACGAGCACCGCCTGCACCAGTCACGCTACCGAGGCACCAGCCAGGCCCGAGCCCACCGCTGCCACTCTCAACGCCGACGCCGCACCCCCAGATGCGGTTGCAGCATTAAGGGCTGTCCCGTAATCCCTGGCGGGCGCGCGACGACAGCTACGGCACCTCGCCGCGTTGCCGGAACGTCCGCGTACATCCAGTACGCGGACGTCCCTTCGCCTTGCGTTGCACCGCATCTGACGCCGCGCGCTGATCCACCACGGATTACGGGACAGCCCTTAGGCTGGAATGAATCAGACCAAATCCATACGAATACGAGACAACGGGCGCGATGCCCCGAGGGAGGCATGATGAGCCAGCAGCCGGTCCTCCTGCCCTATGCCGATCCGGCCTTCGTGGCGGACCCCTTTCCGTTCTACCGGCAACTGAGCCAGGAGGGCCCGGTGCGGCGCGCCGTCGTCGCCGGGGGCCTGGAGGCCTGGCTGGTCACGCGGTACGAGGACGGGCTCGCAGCCCTGTCCCACCCACAACTGAGCAGTGACGTCCGTGATGCGTCGGATCCCCGGTTCGCCGAACGGCTGCCCACCACCGACCGCGAGTCCGTACTGCGCAACATGCTCCGCTCCGATCCGCCCGACCACACCCGTCTGCGCCGACTGGTCTCCCGGGCGTTCACCGCACACCGGGTGGCGGAGCTGCGGCCTCGCATCCAGGAGATCGCCGACCGACTGCTCGACGAGATCGTGCCGGCCGGCCGCGCCGATCTCATCGAGAGCTACGCCCTGCCGCTCCCGGTCACCGTGATCAGTGAGCTGCTCGGGGTGCCCGTGACCGACCGGCACGACTTCCAGCAGTGGACCGACGACATGGTCCTGAGGGGGAACGAACCACCCGACCCGGCCCGGATGGACGGGGCATGGCGCCGGATGCGCTCGTACCTGACCGGGCTTCTGGAGGCCAAACGCGCCCGGGCCGGGGACGATCTGCTCAGCGCACTGGTCGTCGCCCGGGACGAGCAGCAGGGGCTGGACGAGGACGAGCTGATCGCCATGGCCTTCCTGCTGCTGGTGGCCGGCTACATCACCACGGTCAACCTGATCGGCAGCGGCATCGCCGCGCTGCTCGCCCATCCCCACCAGTTGAAGATGCTGCGGGACGATCCGGCGCTGCTGCCGGGCGCGATCGAGGAGTTCCTGCGCTACGACGGACCGGTCAACCCCGGCATCGCCCGGTTCGCGCGCGAGGACGTCACCCTCGCCGGGGTGGACATCCCGCGCGGTGCGACCGTGCTGATCGCCTCCGCCATCGCCGACCGCGACCCGGAGCAGTTCCCCGACCCCGACCGCCTCGACATCGCCCGCAGGGACAACGCGCACCTCGCGTTCGGGCACGGCATCCACTACTGTCTGGGCGCCCCATTGGCCCGGCTCGAAGGCCAGATCGCCGTCGGCACCGTCCTGCGCCGCCTCCCGCGCCTCGCCCTGGCGGTGCCGCCCGGAGAACTGCGGTGGCGGCCGGGTGGCCTGCGCGGCCCGGAGCACCTGCCGGTCACGTTCACCGCAGGTGCCACGGCCTGAGCGGGGCGGCTGCCCGGAGCGCAGGACAGCCACCGGCGCGCCGTTCATCTCCCGCTCAGTTCGATCGTGCGAGCCGGAATCCCAGGTCGTCGATGCGGAAGGTCGGGTGACTCTTGCGGCGGCACGACGCCCGGCATCCTCGGGGGTGGTCGTACGCGCCGCCACCACGGAAGACGCGGTACGGGCCGTAGACGTTCGGATCGTAGACGTCCCAGCACCACTCCCACACGTTGCCGATCATGTCGTGGAGCCCCCACGCGTTCGGTGTCCTCGTCGCGACATCGTGCACCGTGCCGCCGGAGTTGCCGCGGTGCCAGGCGATCTCGTCCAGCTCTCCGTAGCGGGCGTCGGACGTCCCGGCCCTGCACGCGTACTCCCACTCCGCCTCCAACGGGAGGCGGTAGCCGTCGGCCTCCCAGTCACAGACCACGTCCTGCCCGTCGGGATCGTCACCGATCAGGTAGCAGGGTTCGAGTCCCGTCGCTCGCGAGAGCAGATTGCAGAAACCGACGGCCTCCTTCCAGGAAACCTCCGTCACCGGTGTCAGCGGGCCCGCCGGGCCCGCGGGCCCCTCGCCCCCGACCGCCCGGTACAACTCGGTGGTCACGGGGTACGGCGCCAGCAGGAAGGCCCCGACCGCGACCTCCCAGTCGGTCCTGGTGCCTTCGTCCCGCAGGACGATCTCACCGGCGGGGATGGCTCTCATGTTCTCGGCCACCGCTTGTCGGAGTATGGCTTCAGAGCTCATCGCTGCTCCTCATACGCTTCCGGTGCGTCGGACCGACGTACTTCTGACCCGGCAGCAGTACGGGAAGCCGGTCCGGGCTTCCGGACATTCGGACATTCGGACAAGTGACGGTACCGATCACCGGGAAACGGTGCCGGGGCGGACAGAGGTACGGGCCGTCGTGCCCGTTCCCGGGCCGCCCACGGTGCTCACCGGGCCGCCGAGGGGGAAGTCAGGGCGCGTGGTCGCGGCCGTCCCGTGGGGCGAAGGCTTGAAGAGCGTCCTCGTCCGTCGCGCGGGCGTGCAGGAAGTAGTCGGTCCACTCGGAGATTCCGGGGTAGCCGGAGTCGTGCCCGATCTGCGCCGACGCGGTCTCGACGTCGAAGTCCGTGGTGCGCAGCTCGACGCCCGGCCCGAGAACGGCCCAATGGGCTCCCGCTCTTCCGTAGGGCATGCCGACACTGCCGGGGTTGACCACGAGCCGACCGTGGGCGAGGCGGACGAACGGCATGTGGGTGTGGCCGCAGACCACGGTGCGTACGTCGTCGTCGAGTCCGCCGAAGACCTCATTCCAACGGTCGAGGCGGGAGTCGACGAGGACGACTTCTTCGTCGTCACGGGGAGTCGCGTGGCAGAACAGCACCTTCCCGAGGCCGCGCACCGACAGGGAGAGCGACCGGGGCAACGAGCCGAGCAGGTCGAGATGATCCTCGCGCAGCTGCTCGGCGGCCCAGGGGGCGATCGGATCGGGGATCGATTCCCGCTGTCCGCGGCGGTATTCGAGGAGTTCGCGGTCGGCGTTGCCGCTGATCCATACGACGCGGTCGCCGAGGCCGATGAGCCGGTCGAGGACCTGGTTCGGTTGCGGGCCGGCGGTGATGTCGCCGGTGAGCACGATACGATCCGCGGCTTGCACGTCCGGATCGGCGAGCACGGCCTCCAAAGCCGGCAGGACTCCGTGGATGTCGGACAGTACAGCGACTCGATTCAGCATGGTCACCAGTGTGCGGGGTGAACGGTCGGGGTGCGGGAACGTTCGCCTGACATAGGGCCAGGGCCGAGGCGGCCGGGGCCCGATCACGGGGCGAGCGGGACCCGGTCCATCGGTGGGCATGTGCGGGCATCATGGGTGGTACGTTCGGTTCTGGGATCCTGGAGGGGCGACAGGGAGCACAGGTGCAGGAGAGTCGGCGCACAGGGGCGTGGGCGGGCTGGCTGCTCGTCGTGCCGGCCCTGGTGTCGGGTGTGCTGCTGAATGTCTTCGCGCCCCAGCCGTACATGGGGCTTCCGCTGCTGGCCGCGGCGCCGCTGATCGCCGGAGCGATGCTGTCGTTCCGGGCGGGAGTTCTCGTCGCGAGCCTCGCCTGCGGAGTGTCGCTGGTGCTGGATTTCGTCCGGGGGCGTTCCGCCACGGCGAGCTTCGTCGATCTGGCCGTGATCGGCCTCATCGGGATTCTGGCCCTCGCGGTCAATCTGTTGTTGCAGCGTCAGGGGCGGGATCTCGCGCGGGCCCGGGTCATCGCGGAGGCGGTACAGCTGGCGGTGCTGCCGGACCCACCGTCGCGGGCGGGGCCTCTGGCCGTTGCCGCGGGATACACCGCCGCACAGGCCGAGGCAAGGATCGGCGGCGACCTCTTCGCGGTGCAGGAGACCCCCTACGGCGTGCGCATGATCATCGGGGATGTGAAGGGCAAGGGGGTCCAGGCGGTCGCAGCCGTCTCGGTGGCGATCGGGGCGTTCCGCCAGGAGGCCGAACACGCCCCCACACTGGCCGAACTGGCCCGGCGCCTGGACGACGCGCTGAGCAGGGAGTCGAGCCGCAGCGGCAGCAAGACGTCCGGCGAGGACTTCACCACGGCCGTGCTGGCCGAAGTGCCCGGTGACGGCGCGCTGCTGCGCCTGGTCAACCGTGGCCATCCGGGCCCGTACCTGATCCACGACGGTGCGGTCGCACGGCTCGACGCCACTCGCCCGCAGCTGCCCCTGGGCATGGGGCTGGGCGCGGTGGCCGCGCCGGACGGCGACACCTTCACCGATGTCTTTCCGCTGCCGTCCGGCGCGCTGCTGCTCCTGATCACCGACGGTGTCACCGAGGCACGCAATCGCACGGGTGCCTTCTACGATCCGTGTGTGTCCGCCACCCTCACCGGTACCTGCTTCAGGGACCCCGACGACCTGGTCCACGCGGTGACCGCGGATGTCGCACGCTGGACATCCGACGGCCACCAGGACGACATGGCCATCCTGGCCGTCGCCCGGCGCGGCGGTCACCGGCTCGGCTGAGGACTCACGAGGCGTCTTCGGCTGCGGAGACGGTCAGCCGGTGCGCCGGCGGGTGTTCGATCGAGAGATCCGGGCGCCAGGCCGCGAGCACCTGCGCCGAGGGACCGAACAACGGCCTCGGCAGTGCGTCGAGAGCGGTCCACTGCCAGGTGCTGATCAGATGGGGCTCGGTCACCCGAGGGCGTCCCGACTCCAGGGTCACCACGGCCGCCATCGACACGCGGTTGATCCCCGCCACCACGTCATGGAGCATGGCGAAAACCCTCACGCCGGCCACATCGACCTCCAGGCCCGTCTCCTCGCGGAGCTCACGGACGGCGGCGGCGGCGATGGACTCATGGGTCGGGTCCACCTTGCCGCCGGGGAGCTCCCAGGTGCCGCTGTGGTGTCTGCCGAGCAGCACGCGCCCGTGGGCGTCCTGCACGACGACGCCCACACCGAGCGCAGCCTGCGCCAGCGGCGGACGGGAGTTTCGGGGGAGGGCTTCGTCGGGGGCGGTGTCCATGGTGCTCCTCGCGGGTCGGCGTGGGGTGTTGCGGGCGGGGGCCTCGGCAATCCGGTGTACGTGGAAGCCTACGGACCGCCGTTTGTCCACGACGGTCGGGCAACGGCTCCGCGGGGTGGGCGCAGAGAGCGCCGACCCGGCGACCGTACTCGTCAGGGGTGTGGTTCGGGTCGTCAGACCGTCAGCCGCAGCGACGTCGCCGAGATGCCCAGCCGGACCGACTGCCCCCATGTCAGCTCCAGCGCGTCCGTCTCCATTCCGTCGCCGAAGACCACCACCCGGTCGGACTCGACGGTGAGCCTCAGCCCCTGTCCGCGCCCCAGTTCGCCCGCGATCAGCGAAGTACCGGTCGCGGGCGACGGCCAGGCCTCGCGGACGAACCACAGCAGCCGGGGATCGGTGGGTGCCGGGAGCGGCAGGGCGCTGCGGCGTTCCTGCCACAGTGAGCGGAGCCAGCCCGTGGCGCCGGTGCCCGTGCCGACCAGGACACCGGACGAGGCCTGCGGTTCGGTGGCGGCGCCGGGCGCGTCGGGGCCGATCCGGTAGCGGGCGGTCTGGTGGCCGGGCGGACCGAGATAGATCTCGTTCAGGGCGAGCAGGCGCTGGGTGTCGTCGGCGACCGCCTCGACCATGGTGAGTTCGTCCGCCGCGCCTGCGGGGGACGCGGCCGCCCGCAGCAGGCCGGCCGCGTCGCAGGGACGGTGGCGTACGAGCACCCCCGGATTGCGTCCGGGGTCGGTGTCGATGCCCACGACGGGCTGCCCGGACAGGTACTTGGCGACGTTGGCGACCAGCCCGTCCTGCCCGACGACGACCACCACGTCCTCGGGCGCGAACAGGAAGTGGTCGAGATCGACGCGCTCCACCCGCGACTGCCGCCACTGGAGCGGTACGGCTGCCGCCACATCGGCGAGCGCCTGCTGGGTGTGTCGGTGCCGCCGGGCCACCTCGTCGATGGACCGGCCGCGGCTGGAGAGGAAGAACGCGGCTTGGCCGTGGGTGCCGTGCCGGGCCAGCAACTCCTCGTACTCCGTGGTGCGGTGGACCAGGACCGCGCGGGGGGCGAGGCTCATGGCCGGGGCTCGGGATCGGTCCTGCCGAGCTTGCTGAGCAGGCCGGTGAGGACATCGGGGGAGAGGGTGAGGTTGTCGATGCGGGGCAGGTTCTCCGCCAGTCTCGTCGTCGCCAGGGCGTGCAGGGTCGCGGCGTCCACCTCGCCGTGCACCCGCAGCCAGGCCGCCTGGGACTCCGCGCGTGCGGCGCCGACCTCGCGTGCGGCCTCGGCCTCGGCTCGGGCCAGGCGTACCTTGCGTGCCGCCTCGGCCTCGGCACGCACCGCGTCGGCCGCCGCGTTCTCCTCGGCCTCGCGCCGGGAGTTGGTGCCGCGCTGCTCGACCAACTGCTCCTCGCGGCGGGCGAGTTCGATCTGGCTGGCCAGCTCGTTCTCGGCGATGGCCCGTTCCCGTTCCACGGCAACGGCGCGGCGTTCATAGGTGGCCCGGTCGGCCTCCTGCTGGATCTGCTCGCGGGCGGGGGTGCGCAGGGCTCGCTCCACCTCGGCCTCGGGACGGATGGCGACCACCCGCACCGCGACCACATCGATACCGGTGGCGGGCAGCCGGGGTTCCGCGGCGAGCCCGGCCGCGACCCGGTCGCGCACGGATGCGACGCCGTCGACCAGTGCCTCGGCCAATGCGGTCCTGGCCAGCACGTCCAGCGTGTGCTGTTGAGCGGTCTCGGTGAGCAGGGTGGCGATCTGTTCCAGGGGTGCGCCGCGCCACACCCCGGTGTCCGGGTCGACGGAGAAATCCAGGCGGGCGGCGGCCTCGGCCGGGTCGCTGATCCGGTATGTCACGGTGGCCTGCACGGTGACGTCCTGGAAGTCGGACGTGCGTGCGTGGAAGGCCATCGCCAACTCGCGGTCGTTGACAGGGACTTCGGAGAGCGCTGCGGTCAGTGAGCGGTACCAGAAACTCAGTCCCGGTCCGTCGTGGGCGAGCCGGCCGCGCTTGTGGTGGCGGATGTGCGCAGTGGGTGCGGAGCGCAGATGGCGCCAGCCGAAGCGCCGGGTGATGTCGGCCATGTCGGAATCCCCTCTGTTCTCGTCACGTAGACGATAAGAGGGTGTGGTTGATATCGTCAAGAGGACGAGAATGATCGTCGGTCGCGTCGGTCGCGTCGGTCGCGTCGGTCGCGTCGGTCCTGCCGGGGGCTGGGGCGGGGGCGGGGGCGGAAAGGGGAATCGGAGGTCTGTGGGCGGGTATCGGCCGGGGTGCGCGAGAGGGTGTGGAGAACGGGCGACCGGCGGCCCCCGAAGGAGCCACCGGCCGCCCGGATGGTGCGCCGCCCCCGTCCCCACGGTGCGGCGCGAGCGGGTCGTCGTCATCCGCTCGGACGGCGACCCACGTCTCTCGGGTCACTGGGGCGCGGGCGCGTCCAGTCCAAGTGCGGGGAGGACGGCGTTCTCCACGAAGCGGGTCAGATAGGCCTCGTCCGCGTACTTCCCCTCCAGCAGCGGACGGGCGCGCATCACACCCAGCAACTGCGCGGAGACGAACTCCGCCGCCGGGGTGTCCGCCGGGATCTCGCCGCGCTCCGTACCGCGCCGGACCATCGCTTCGATCGCCGCGATCTCCGGCACGATCAGTGCCTCACGCAGCGCGCACAGCAGCTCGGGGCTCTGCAGTGCGGCATGGCTGAGCGCGTGCATCAGTGGGGTGTCGCGGCCCGATCCCGCGCCGATGGCCCGTGCCGCCTCGCGCAGATCCCCCGCCAGTGTGCCGGTGTCGATGTCGGGCAGCAGGACCCGCCGGGTGCCGTGGAGTGCCGCCACGACCAGTTCGGGCTTGGAACCCCACTGCCGGTAGAGCGTGGACTTGCCGCAGCGCGTCCGCGAGGCGACCCCTTCCATCGTGAGGGCCTCGTAGCCGGACTCTCTCAGCATGTCGAGCACGGCCGCGTAGAACTCCTGCGCCCGCTCCGGCGTGATCTTCGAGCGGCGGGGCGTGTGCGCCGGTTCCTGCGCGGCTTCCTGCGACGGCATGTGTTTTCCCTCTCAGCGATTCTGCGACGAGGTCCATCGATACGCCAGTGTACCGAAACGCACGTGTACCGATACGTTCGCGTATCGGTACACTGGCGTATCGATATGGCGTGGGCTGAGCCCTGCCTCCGCAACACCGCTTCGTCAGCAAAGGGGCACCGGATGAGGTACGCCGGTAGCGAGCCCGCAGATCGGGAGCCGGACAGTACTGCCCGACCGCCCCTCCTCCGCGAGCTTCTTCTCGTCGTGGGTCTCTTCGTTATCTACAAGCTCGGCCGACAGGCCGCGAACGGCCATGTCGAGGAGGCGTACCGCAACGCGGGAAACGTCTGGGACTTCGAACGGTCCCTGCACCTGCCGGGTGAAGGCGCGGTGCAGAGTCTGCTGCTCCACGACGAGACGCTGATCCACCTCGCGAACACCTATTACGCGACCGTGCACTTTCCGGCCACGCTGCTCTTCCTCGTGTGGCTGTACTGGCGTCGCCCACGCCACTACGTCTGGTCGCGCCGCATCCTCGCCGCCCTCACCGGCGCCGCGCTCGCTCTCCACCTGCTGTTCCCGCTCGCCCCGCCGCGGCTGCTGGCTGCCGCAGGTCTCGTCGACACCGGCCAGGTGTACGGGCCGACGGTGTACGGAGCGACGCCGGCGACCGACTCGATGGCCAACCAGTTCGCCGCGATGCCCTCACTGCACTTCGGCTGGGCGGTGATGGTCGCCGTGGGGCTGATCGTCGCCACCCGCAGCCGGTGGCGCTGGCTGTGGCTGCTGCATCCGCTCGTCACCCTGCTGGTGATAGTCGGCACGGCCAACCACTACTGGCTCGACTCGATCGTGGTCTCCGCGCTTCTCGCGGTGGCTTTCGCCGCGTTGCCCCTGCGGCGCGCGGAACCGGTACGGGTGCACGTCCCCGGGCCTTCCACCGCGTGGCCTTCCACCGCGAGTGCGCCCGCGTCGACGGTCCTGCCCCACCCCGCCGATCCCGCCCCGCCGACCGCGTACACCCCGCCGCGGGCCCACTCCGCGTCCTCGTACGCGTCGTCCGGAGCACGGCGATGAACGCCACCCTGATCGCCGTCGCACTGTCCCTGGTCTCCGCCGCCGCGTATGCCTCGGCCGCGGTGGCGCAGGCCCGGCTCGCCGGGCGCACCGAGCCGGACGCCGGTGTCCTGAGGCTGCTCGGACGGGGCGCCTGGTGGTCGGCGGTCGGACTGAACGCGGGCGGCGCGCTGCTGCACGTCGCGGCACTCAAGTACGGGCCGCTCACCCTCGTCCAGCCGCTCGGCGCCCTCACTCTGGTCGCGGCCGTCCCGCTGGGTGCCAGGACCGCCGGACGCCGGGTCACCCGGATCGAATGGCGCGGCACGATCCTGACCCTGCTCGGGCTCGGTGCCCTGCTGATCACCGCGGGCGGCACCGCCCCGCACGAGACGCTCAGCCTTCCCGAAGCACTGGTCGTCGGCGCCGGAACCATGGCTGTCGTCGCCGGACTGAGCCGCCCAGGAGCACGCCCCGGGCTGCGGCACGCGGCGGCCTCCGGCATCACCTCGGGAGTCGCCTCGGCGCTCACCCAGACCCTGACCGTCTCCGTCACCGACCACACCGGCCCCCTGCTCAGCCTGCATCTGGTGATCGTCGCCCTGCTCGTCTCCACGTTCGCGATGGGCGGTCTGCTGCTCTCCCAGACCGCCTACCGGGGCGGTCTGGGTGCGCCGCTGGCCGTCGTCACCCTCGCCAATCCGGTGGCTGCGGCGGTCATCGGCCTGGCCCTGCTCGGCGAACGCCTCCAGGGCGGCACGATCAGCCTGGTTCCGGCGCTGCTCGGCACGGTCGCGGCGGTACGGGGCGTGATTCTGCTCAGCCGTGCGCAGGCCCGGGCGCAGGCTCAGCCGTCGGCCGTCATCGGCCCGGCCGCGCCCGATCCGAGGGCCGTGGCAGGATCACCGTCGCGCGTGGTGATCGGGAGCCGGGCGCCGCGGGAGCAGCCGGTGCTGCGCCCCGAACTGGGCCGGACCCCGGTGGGCGGACCGTGACGCGCCGAAGCGGCTCGGCCGCCGGGGAAGTCTCGCGGCGACGTGAGATTCACCGGCCGAGGTGTCATGTACGAAATTCATCCGCCCGTCGACCCGCCACGCGCGAGCCCCGCTCACTCGTCGGGACGTCCGGCGGACCGGCGGTGCCGGTCTCCCTGGCCCGGCGGATCCGGCATCCGGTCCCCGCCCGGGGTCAGCGCCCGGGTCAGCCAGCCGATCCAGAAGTTCTCCAGATCGATGCCGCCGCGCAGCACCAGATGCCGTAGCCGGTCCTCGTCGGAATTCCGCTCGGGCGGGAAGTCCCGCTTCTCGATCTCCAGATACTCCGCCAGCTGCCGTCGGTGCAGCCCCAGATGACGGCGCAGCTCCGCATCGAGGCCGGGCGCTCCGACGACCGCGGCCGCCCGCATCCGCAGCAGCAGCGGATCGCGGATCTGCTTGGGGTCCTCGGAACGGGCCACCCACGTGGACAACGCCTCCCGGCCCGCAGGCAGCACCTCGTACTCCTTCTTCTGCCCACGGGAGGGCTGCTTCGACGGCAGTGCCCGGATCTGCCCCGCCTGCTCCAGCTTCCCCAGCTCGCGGTAGATCTGCTGGTGCGTGGCGGACCAGAAGTAGCCGATCGACCGGTCGAACCTGCGGGTCAGCTCCAGCCCCGACGACGGCTTTTCGAGCAGGGCGGTGAGGATCGCGTGCGGGAGTGACATGGGGTGCATCCTAAGGACGGCCGGGCGCCGGCCCCATGACGGAGGGGCCGGGCCGACGGAAGCTCCCCGGGCCAGGGGCTTTTTGGATCTGTCAGAGCGTGGCCGCTAGCTCCGTGCCCTGGCGGATCGCGCGCTTGGCATCCAGCTCGGCGGCCACGTCGGCGCCGCCGACCAGATGCGCCGAGCGGCCCGCGGCGACGAGCTCCTCGTACAGTTCGCGACGCGGTTCCTGGCCGGCGCAGAGCACCACCGTGTCGACCGGCAGGAGATGCTGTTCGCCGTCGACGGTGAGGTGCAGTCCGTCGTCGTCGATCCGGTCGTAGGCGGCGCCCGCGATCATCGTGACGCCGCGGTGCCGCAGCTCGGTGCGGTGGATCCACCCGGTCGTCCTGCCCAGCCCGGCACCGACCTTGCTGGTCCTGCGCTGGATCAGGTGCACGGTGCGTGGCGTCCTCGGGCGTTCCGGGGCGCGCAGACCGCCCCGGCCGCGGTAGTCGGTGTCGACGCCCCACTTCCGGAAGAACACCTCGGGGTCGAGGCTCGCGGCCTCCCCCGAGTCGGTCAGGAACTCGGCGACGTCGAAGCCGATGCCGCCCGCCCCGATGATCGCGACCCGCTCACCCACCTGTGCCCCGCCACGCAGGACGTCGAGGTAGCCGACCACGCTGGGGTGGTCCAGGCCCGGAACGGCGGGGGAGCGGGGCGTGACACCGGTGGCGAGGACGACCTCGTCGTAGCCGTCGAGCGCATCGGCCGTGACCTGCGTACCGAGCCGCAGCTCGACCTTCTCCTCCGCGAGCCGGGTACGGAAGTAGCGCAGCGTCTCGTTGAACTCCTCCTTGCCGGGAACCCTGCGCGCCACATCGAGCTGGCCGCCGATCTCCTCCGCGGCGTCGAAGAGCGTCACCCGGTGCCCGCGCCCGGCGGCCGAGACGGCGCACGCGAGACCGGCCGGCCCGGCACCGACGACCGCCACCCGCTTGACGGTGCGCGTCGGCGACAGGATGAGCTCGGTCTCGTGGCAGGCGCGCGGATTGACCAGGCAGGAGGTGACCTGGCCGCTGAAGACGTGGTCCAGGCAGGCCTGGTTGCAGCCGATGCAGGTGTTGATCGCGTCGGCGCGGCCCTCGGCCGCCTTGACGACGAAATCGGGGTCGGCGAGGAACGGCCGGGCCATCGACACCATGTCCGCCCGTCCCGAGGCGAGGATCTCCTCGGCGACCTCGGGCGTGTTGATGCGGTTGCTCGTCACCAGCGGTACGGAGACGGCGTCGCGCATGCGCTCGGTGACCCAGGTGTAGGCGCCGCGGGGCACGGAAGTGGCGATGGTGGGGATCCGGGCCTCGTGCCAGCCGATCCCCGTATTGATGATGTCCGCTCCGGCCGCCTCGATCTCGCGGGCGAGCCGCACGACCTCCTCCAGGGAGGAACCGCCGGGGACCAGATCCAGCATGGAGAGCCGGTAGATGAGGATGAAGTCGCTGCCGACCCGCTCACGCACCCGGCGCACGATCTCGACGGGGAACCGGATGCGGTTCTCGTACGGGCCGCCCCAGCGGTCGGTGCGCCGATTGGTCGCGGTGGCGATGAACTCATTGATCAGATAGCCCTCGGAACCCATGATCTCGACACCGTCGTAACCGGCGTGCCGCGCGAGCTCCGCGGCCCTGGCGAAGTCCTCGATCGTCTCCTCGACCTCGTCGTCGTCGAGGGCGTGCGGGGTGAAGGCGCTGATCGGAGCCTGGATCGCGCTCGGCGCCACCAGCTCGGGATGGTGCGCGTACCGGCCGAAATGCAGGATCTGCATGGCGATCCGGCCGCCGGCCTCATGGACGGCGGCCGTGACCGGCGCATGCTGCTCGGCCTCCGCCTCGTCGGTCATCTTGGCACCGCCGGGGAAGGAACAGGCCCGCGCGTTCGGGGCGATACCACCGGTGACCATCAGACCCACGCCGCCCCGGGCACGTTCCGCGTAGAAGGCGGCCATCCGCTCGAAGCCCCGCTCCACCTCCTCCAGACCGATGTGCATCGACCCCATCAGCACCCGGTTGGGGAGGGTGGTGAACCCGAGGTCGAGCGGGCTCAGCAGGTTGGGGTACGGGCTCATGCGGGGCTCCTCGCGCAGTGTCGTTGCGCCAGTTGTAGACCACCCGAACCTCATTGTGCAACAAGTTGCACAATTACCTACGTGACAGAGCCACGCATGAGGCCGTCCCCCGGACGGCGTAACACCAGGGCACATCGGCGCTCGGCGCCACCGAGAGTGGAAACGCGGCACCCGCCGCCACGGCGTGGGGCGGGGCGTCCGTCCGACCCGCTCCCCCTGACCTCTTGCGGAGGCTCCCATGGCCTGCCTCGACCGGCGTGATCTCGGCCTGCTCGTCCTGCGCGTCGGTACCGGCGCGGTACTGGCCGCGCACGGCACCCAGAAGCTGGCCGGCTGGTTCGGCGGAGGAGGCATCGAAGGAACCACCGCCGCGATGGAGGCCATGGGCTTCCATCCGCCGAAGTACAGCGCGGTCGCCGCCGGGCTCGGCGAGGCGGGCGGCGGCGCGCTGCTGGCCCTCGGCCTCGCCACCCCGGCGGCGGGCGCGGCAGCGGCGGGGGCGATGGCGGGCGCCGTGGCCGTCCACGCACCCGCCGGATTCTTCGCACAGGGCGGCGGCTACGAGTACCCGGCCTTCCTCGGCTTCACCGCGGCGGCGATCGGCCTGACCGGACCCGGCCGGTACTCCGTAGACCATGCCACCCGGCACACCTTCAATCAGCCCTGGATGGTCGCCCTCGCCTTCGCGGGCAGCGCGGTCGCGGCGGCAGCGGTCGTCGGCAGGCGAGCCAGGGGCCGGGCCGCGGTCGATCCCGACGCGACCTGACCCACCCGGCAAGGACAGGGACCGGACGGCACCCCAGGGAGGGAGCCGCCCGGTCCCGGCCGCGTTACTTGCGGAACAGCGAAGCGGCCGGGGAGGCGTTGCCGTACGCGTCGACGGCGACGACCCGCGCCACGTACCGCCTGCCAGCCGCCGCCCGAGTCGGGGAACCACGCCTCGGGGGCGTGCGCCAGGCCCGACGTCCGGGGGACTGCGTGGCGGACGTGTTCCCCGGGACGGCAGGGGTGTTCCCGGCCCCGGGGTGGCCGATCGTGTCGCCGGGTCACCGCGCGTGCCGGACCGCGCCGGTCACCGCCGTGGGCCGGTCGTTCCGCAGCTGTGACGGAAGCCGTCGGGGCGGTTGGCCCTTGCGGGACGGTGTGCGTGACGGGGCGGGGTGGCGTCGCGGTGGATGGCGACGAGCGCGGCGTCGTCGCCCAGACGCCCGCCGACGTGGGCGAGGAGGTCGCGTCGCAGATGGTGCAGGAGCGTCTCCGGGGAGCTCTCCGTCCATCGGGCGGCCCGTTCAGTGAACGGGTAGAAGTCCCCGTCCCGGTCACGCGCCTCGGTGATGCCGTCGGTGTAGAGGAGGAGGGTGTCACCGTCCTCGAAGGGGAACGCGTCCAAGGCGTAGCCGGTCGGCCCCGTGCGGCCGACCCCCAGCGGGGGTGCCGGGCGCAGACTCGGCATTCTGACGGAACGCCCCGGGCCCAGGAGCAGGGGTGCGGGGTGCCCGCAGCTGGTCATGCGGACGACGTGGTCCTTGTCGGGGATCTCCAGGAGCAGCGTGGTGACGAAGCACTCCCCGGTCGCTTCCCGGGACTCGAAGTCGTCCTCGTAGCGCGCGACGCTCCGTTCGAGGGCGGCGGCGAGTTCGGGCAGGCCGGTGTGCTGGTGGGCGGCCTCACGGAAGGCGCCGAGCAGGAGGGCGGCCTCTCCGACGGCAGCCAGGCCCTTGCCCCTCACGTCCCCGATCATCACCCGCGTTCCACCCCCGGTCCGGGTGGCCGCGTACAGGTCTCCGCCGATCAGGGCCTCGTCCTCCGCGGCCAGGTACAGGGAGGCGACCCTCAGTGGGCCGATCCGGTCCGGGAGCGGCCACAGCAGGACGCGCTGTGCGGCTTCGGCCACCGACCGCACGCGCGCCAGCTCCCGTCCGCGCCGCTCGCGTATCAGAGCGAAGAACACCGTCAACGCCGAGAGCAGAGCGAGAGCGACGATCTGCACCACCATGCTCCGGGAGGACAGCACGCCGATGTGCCGGCCGATGTACGCCTGGGCCGCCACGGCCAGGAGGCCGATGCCCCCGGTCGGGAGCGCGCCGGCGAACGAAGCGGTGAGCGCCGGCGCGATGACCAGCAGCGGTCCCAGACGGATGTCCTGCGGCGCGAGGATGTCCACAGTGGCGATCACGACGATGAGCGCGACGGGAATCGCCAGCAGCACGTGGCTCGGCCGCCATGGTTCTCGCAGATCCGTAAACCGTTCACTGAGGCTCACGTCTTCCACAGTGCACCGCCCCCGGACCACGCACGACTCGGCCGGAGGACCCCGCCGGGCACCCGCCGGGACCGGCCGCGCCGCCGGGGCCGTGGTTCGGCGACCGGCACGACGGCGCCGGACTTCGGCGTCGAACCGCGTCACCGGCCCTTTCGGCAGTGTGCGGACACGGTAATCGGCACCGCCCCGCTGCCGCGCCGACGGGGTCCATCGCGGTGTGTGACGGGCGCGGCATCGAACGTCACAGCGGTGTCGGCATCCGGGCGACGGGGCGCGCCGACAGCAGCCGTGGCCCCCTCTTCGAGGCGGACGGAGAAGGGGCGCCGGATGCCGCCGTGGCTCAGCGCATGTCGGTCGGCCGCTCCTCTCCCTCGAACGGGAAGCGGCGGCGGAAGTCGTCCGCCGCGTCCTCCAGCGTCACGAACGACACGCCCTCGTGTCCGCGGACGTAGTCGATGAACCGCTCCAGCATCAGCAGGACCTGCGGGCGCCCGGAGACGTCCGGGTGCAGCGTCACAGGGATCACCGCGTAGTCCAGCTCCCGGTGCACCCAGTCGAACTGGTCCTTCCAGTCCTGCTCCAGGGCGCGCGGCGAGACATAGCCGTGGCTGTTGTGGGCGTGCTTGTTGAACATCATCGGGGGCAGGTCGTCGACGTACCAGTTGCCGCAGAACTCGACCAGGTCGACCTCGCGACCGTGGATGAGGGGCTTCATCCAGTCCTTCGCCTCGCCGGAGTAGTCGATCTTCGTCCAGGAGTCGCCGACCCGGGCGTAGAAGGGGGTGAAGTCGCGGTAGTTCTGCGAATGGTCGTAGCTGAAGCCGTACTTGTGCAACAGTGCAGCCGTCGACTCCGACATCTCCCACCACGGTGCGACGTACCCCTTGGGCCTGCGCCCGGTGAACTGCTCGATCAACTCGACCGACTTGGCGAGGACGTCCTCCTCCTGCTGCGGGGACATCGCGATGGGATTCTCGTGCGAGTACCCGTGCGCACCGATCTCGTGCCCCGCCTCGACGATCATCCGGGTCTGCTCGGGGAACGTCTCGATGGAGTGGCCGGGGACGAACCAGCTTGTGCGGATCCCGCGGCGCTCGAAGAGCTTGAGCAGACGTGGTGTGCCGATCTCACCGGCGAAGACACCGCGTTGAATGTCGTTGGGGGAGTCCTCACCGCCGTAACTGCCGAGCCAGCCGGCGACCGCGTCGACATCGACACCGAGGGCTATCCGGATGTCCTTGGGCATGGTGGCGTTTCTCCTCTTCAGCGGGATGTTTCGGTGAACCGGCCGACGACGGCGGAGAGCCGGCTCGCCGCCGCGGTGGCGAGCGCGACGTCCGCGTCGCTCCAGGAGCGCTCGCTCAGGCTGTGCAGGGAGATCCAGCCGGTGAGGGCGTCGTCACCCGGCGCCGGTACGGGAACGAGCACCTGGGCCTGTACGCCGTACACCTCGATCAGCGCACGCGGCGGACGCGGCTCGGTGGTGAACCGCGGCTGGACGAGAGGGCGGCGGTGCTCCGCCAGCCACCGGACGGTGTCGAGACGCCTCTGGTCGAGGGAGGCGTCGCGGCGGATGGAGCGGACGCCGGGGCCGCAGGCCTCGCCCGCGGTGAGATCCACGTGCAGGCCGAGCGCGGGCAGGTCGACGCGGAAGGTGGTGCGGTCCGCACCGGTCGCCGTCAGCAACGCCTCCAGTGTCTCCTGGATCCGGGCGCGCGGGCTTCCCGTGTGCAGCAGCGTGCCACGGCCTGGCAGTGTGGTGGCGCCCGCGAGATCCAGGGCCTTCCACAGGGTGGCCACCACCGAGTCGAACACCGGGATGCCCAGGCTCCGTTCGAGACGGGGGACCTCGAACGCGCCGTGCACATTGGTGCAGACGACGGCGACGGCGTGCACGGCGCCGTCCTCCGCCGTCACCGCCGCTTCCTCGATCTGACGGGCGACATCGGCGGCCGGGATCCGCGCGAAGGCCTCGTTGTCGTCCTCGCCGAACGGCTCGGCGAGGAAGCACTGCAGACCGGCCTCCTTGGCATACGTCTCCACGATCCGCTCGCACACGTCCCGCGTGTAGGGCAGCGCGAGCCCGAGGCGTGTCACCCCGTACGCGGCGCAGGCGTCCAGCAGGGCAAGCGTCGAAGTGGTGGCGGGAACGCCGGTCCCGGCGGTGATCGCATCGGCCAGCGCGCGGTCCCGGGCCGGCCCGAGCCAGGAGCCGGATGTGCCGTTCCAGGCGATGACATCGACCTTGGAGTCGGCGAGCTGACGGGCCGCCGCCAGCATCGGACCGGTGTCGAACTGCGCGTCGCTTCCGGCGTCGAGCGCGATCCGGGTGACGGGGACACGGGCGAAGTGAGCTGTGAAGCGGGTGGCGTCGGTGCCGAGCAGGCCGTAGGTCACCGGTTCCAGACAGGTGTTGGACGACGGGGTGAGCATGCCGAGCCGTATCGGACGTGTGCGCTCGGTCAGGGACTGGTCGATCATCGGACGGCAAGCCTCCGGGAGTAGTCGATGACAAGGGACGAAGCCGTGAACAGGGCCCCGGCGCCGACGAAGTACAGCAGCGCCCAGGTGTAGGAGCCGGTGCCGCCGACGATGAAGCCGACCGCGATCGGTGTGACGATGCCGGCGATGTTGCCGGAGAGGTTCATGGCGGCGCCCACCACGCCGGCGTTGCAGCGCCCGCCCAGAACGGAGGGGAGCATCCAGTACAGGCCGGCCCAGCGCAGGAAGAACAGCACGACCGACAGCAGGAGTACGGCCGTCAGGGCATCGGGTACGAGGACGACCCCGAGCAGGCCCGCGACGACGGCCGCGCCGGCGATCCCCATCATGGTGCGCATGACCGTGTTGGCGTGGACGCCCCGTGCCCGCCAGCGGTCGGCGAGCCAGCCGCCGAACAGCTCACCGACGAAACCGGCACCGAAGATGACCAGCGTCGACCAGCCGATGGTCTTGATGTCGAAGCCCTTGGTCTCGGAGAGATACAGCGGTCCCCAGGTCAGCACGCCGTAGAAGACGCCGTTGAACCCCATCCAGCCCAGGCACATTCCCCAGAACGACCGGTACTTGAGGTAGCCGACGAGCCGGGCCGGCTCGTCGGCGACCGGGCTCGCCGCATCCTCCTCGGCGTGTGCGCGCTCGATGTGGGCGAGTTCGGCGGCATTGACGGAGCGGTGCGCGCGGGGGGTGTCGCGCAGGTACCGGAGGGCGAACAGGCCGATGCCGACCGTCACCGCTCCCGCGACGACGAAGCTGGCCCGCCAACTGCCCGTCCAGGTGATCAGTCCCGAGATCGCGATGCCGCCGAGTGCCGAGCCCAGCGGCGCCCCGCCGTCCATCAGAACGGCGCCGCGTCCGCGTTCCCGTGCGGGCAGCCACTGCGCGTTGAGCTTGCCGCCGGCCGGCATCACCGGTGCTTCGACCACACCGAGCAGCAGCCGGTAGCCGAGCAGTGAGCCGACCCCGGTGGAGGCGGCGGTGAGGGAGGTGGCGAGCCCCCAGCCGACGCAGGCACCCCCCGCCATCCGGCGCGGCCCGAACCGGTCGATGAGCTTGCCCGCCGGTATCTGCATCAACGCATAGGTCCAGAAGAACGCGCTGAGCACGAACCCGGTGACCTCCTTGGACAGGTGCAGGTCCTTGGTGATCAGCGGCAGCGCCACGGAGACGGAACCGCGGTCGATGTAGTTCAGCGCGACGATGCCGAGAAGAAGGACGAAGACCTTCCAACGTGTACGTGTGGGACGTGGACCGGGGCCCGTCCTGCTGGGCGGCGGACCGGTTCTCGTCGAGCGGGCGGTTTCGGGCGGAGGCGGGGACGACGACATGGCGGGACCCTCGATTCGGCTGGCGATGACGGATGCAGGGGCTGACGTCGAGCTGAGGACCGTGCGTTGGCAGGGGCGCGTGAACGCAGGTGTCGACAGATGTGCGAGCTCCTGACGTGCCCCTTACTCGTTATGGCATACCAAAGAATGAGTACGGGGCGGCCTCGCGTCAAGGGTTTGGTATACCGTGAGGACTTCTTTGCAGGCGGGACACGGGGGCGACACGTGACAGAGCGCGAGGCGGCACCGGCGAACGGTGGCGGCGCATGGCTGCGTGACCAGGTGTGCGAGGGAATCCGCGACAGGATCATCGCGGGGCAGCTCAAACCCGGCGACAGGCTGGTGGAGCGCGAGGTCGCGGAGGAGTTCGGCGTCTCGCGCATTCCCGTACGCGAGGCGATCCGGGTCCTGCTCAGTGAGGGTTTCCTGCAGGCGCTCTCACCGCGCCGCATCGTCGTGCGCGAACTGTCGCATCAGGACGTGCTCGACCTCTTCGACCTGCGCGAGGCCCTTGAGGTGCTGGCGGCCCGCCGGGCGGCCGAGCGCGCGCTGCCCGCGCAGGTGCAGCGCCTGGAGCGGCTGTTGGAGAGCGCCCGCAAAGCCACCAGGTCGGGCCGGGCCGACCGGATCTCCCGCTCCAACACGGCCTTTCACCATCACATCATCGAGATCGCCGGCAACGACCTGCTCGCCTCCGCGCTCGAACCCCTGGAGGGCCGGATGCGCTGGCTCTTCCAGCAGATCGACGACCCGCATTCGGTGTGGGAGGAGCACCGCGCCCTGTGCGAGGCCATCGCCGCCTCCGACCCGGAGGCGGCGGCCCGGCTCGCGCTGGCGCACGTGCGCCACTATCGCGCCGTGGCACTCGGTCTGCTCTTCGACGAGCCCGGCCCGTGAGGGGTGCATCCCCCCGGCCCGCCCTTTGCCGAAGGTGTCCGGGGCCGCCGCGATCGAGACCGCCGCGCGAGGCCGGTCAGTTCGGGCGGTCGGCGGTGACGAGCCAGGCGGTGCTGCGCATGCGCACCGCTCCGTCCCTCTCATGCGTGCGCAGGATGCCGGTGAGCTTCCGGCGGGCGCGGATCCGGGCGTCCTCGTCGACCTGGCTCGTCAGATGACGTCCGGGGCCCGAGCCCAGCAGGAAGTCGGCCGCGTCCTCCCCGTCGCGGCCCCACGTCCCGTACGCCTCCACGCGTTCCGTGTCGATGTGCTCGAATCCGGCGGACGCCAGTACCTCGCGGGTGCTCGCCGGGGCGGCGAGGGAGAACATGCCGGGGCTGCCGGGTGAGCCGAAGCCCCCGATGGGCAGGATGTCGTGCAACTCCGCGAGGGCCCGCAGCCATTCGTTGGCCTCGGCCTCGGCGGTACAGACGAACGCCAGGCGGCCGCCGGGACGCAGTGCACGAGCGATGTTGGCGAAGGCGCCGACGGGATCGGCGAAGAACATCACTCCGAACCGGCTGATCACGACGTCGTACGCGTGCGACGCGAAGTCGTGGACCTGGACGTCGGCCTGCTCGAAGCTCACGTTGGCCGAACCCTCGCGCCGGGCACTCTCGCGGGCCCGCGCCAGCATCGGCGCCGACAGGTCGAACCCCGAGGCCCTGCCGCGACGTGCGTGGCGGCCGGCCAGCCGCGTCGTGGAGCCGGCGCCGCAGCCGATGTCGAGGACCCGGTCCCGCTCCGCGATCGAGGCGGCGGCGATCAACGGTTGGTCGAAGCCCCCGTTCACGGCATCCCAACGCTCCTGGTTCCGGGCCCAGTGGTCCCCTTCGTGACCGTTCCAGGCCTGCGCCTGTGCGGTGTTGACGACACGCATGTGACTACCCCCTGTTGGACATGGCTCCTGTCGGGTACGGCCCCTGCTGGGCACGCCGCCCGGCGAACTAGAATGGGCGCTCGCCCAAACAGTATGGGCGGATGCCCATACTGGCAATCCCCTTGTCGGCTGCGGGGTGCGCCGTGGACTCGTACCAGGAGAGGACCCATGTCACCGCGCGGAGTAGCGATTCCCGATGTTCGCGAGCGGCTCTTCGACGCCGCGGTGCGGATTCTGGCCCGTGAGGGCCCGGCCGCATTGACCAGCAGAGCGATCACCACTGAGGCGGGCTGCGCCAAGGGCATGCTGCACAAGCACTTCGACGGCCTGGACGAATTTGTCGCCGAGCTGGTCCTGGACCGGTTCGCACGCAGCGCACGACAGGCCGCCGAACTCCACGAACGGGTCGGCCTGGCCACCATCGCCGAGAACCTGGGCGCGGTCGCACTCGCACTGCTCGATTCCCTGGACCCCACGGTCGCCGGCCTGGCCATGACGCGCCCCGCCACCTCCCTGCGCATCCGTGAGGCGCTGGCGGCGGGCGCACCGGGCTTCGCGGCGATCCAGGATTCGATCACCGACTACCTGGACACCGAGATCCGGCTCGGCAGACTCGGGGCCTCCACCGATGCCGCCTCGATCGCGCTCGCCCTGGTCGGCACCATCCACCATCTCCTGATGACGAGCTGGGACGGCACACCGGACCGCCGCGAACAGGCGGAGCGACTCGTCGCCCTGCTCGTCGGTGAAGCCCCCGGTGGTGGCGTGGTCCTCGACGGGCAGGCGTGACCTGTTTTTGAACGACCTCCCGCAGTGGGCCCCGGTGTGCCGCGGCGACTGCGCTCGACGGAACGTTTGCGGCGACGGTCGTCGTGGGTGTGCCGACTGGACCGGCCGCCCCGCGGAGCTCGCGTCTGCGTTCCGCGGGGCGCCGCCGGTCCCAGCACTAGAACCACCGGCTGCATTCCCACTGCTTGTCGACGTCCTGGATGCAGGCCCGGTAGGCATGGCTCGTCCCGACCATCGCGGTGTAGGTCTCCGCCCTCGGGGAGGGGTTGCCGTGGTACGACTTCCCTCCCTTGATCTCGATCTTGAAGAGCCAGCCGTGGTCGGCCTTGTCCGCCCTGGCCCACGCCGCGCTGCACCGGTTCGAGACCCGCAGCCGGACGGAGGGGCCGCCGCCCGGTGCCCTGACGGTGCTCTTGGGCACGTCGTGCGCGTCCGCACCACACCCCTGCGTCTGCGGGTTCTTCCCGGTGCAGGCATTTCCCTTGCAGTGGGACGCGGCGTCCGCGGGTGCGTGGGCTGCCGCAACGCACAGCGTGGCGGCAGCAAGGGCCGCAGCAGCGGAGGACAGCGAACAGCGGAGCTTCATACAGTTTCCTTCCGGAGGGTTCGACCGTTGATCCGTCGCTTTCTGGATAGCGTGGCGGTCGGCCCCGGAAGGCAGTTCCCCGGGTTGATCACCGGAAAGAGTGGCCGGAGCGGCGCCGGTCCGGGCAGCGCCGGTGCCGAGGTTGCCGACGACCGGCCCGACGGGCCGTACCGGCACGATCGTGTGTAGGTTGAACGCGGCTGGGTGGCGGGGGACGGCACGGGGTGACGGGCGAGGACAGGAAGAGGCCGTATGGTCACGGCACAACCGGCTCCATGGCGCCGGTCGGCGGTGCTCGTGGCCTTGATGCTGGCCGCCTTCACCTTCAACACCGCGGAGAGCCTGCCGATCGGCCTCCTGGAACTCATCTCCGACGACCTGAGGGTGTCCCTGTCGGCGGTCGGTTACCTGGTCACCGGTTACGGTGTGACGGTTGCCGTGGCGTCCCTGCCGCTGGCCCACGTCACGCGGACCATGCCCCGACGTCATGTCCTCACGGGACTGCTGGCAGCGCTCATCACGTCCAGTCTGGTCGCGGCGCTGGCCACCTCCTACTGGCTGCTGCTCGCGGCACGGCTGCTGACCGCGCTCGCCCAGGCGTTGTTCTGGGCCGTGATGGGGCCGGTCGCGGTGGGTCTGTTCCCGCCCGAGGTCCGCGGACGTGTCGTCGGAGCGCTGTCCGTCGCCGGTTCGCTCGCCCTCGTACTCGGCATTCCCGCCGGGACCTGGCTGGGCCGGCAGAGCGACTGGCCGGTGCCACTCGCGGTGCCGGCCGGTCTCGGGCTGGTCTCCCTCGTGACGATTGCCACCCTGCTGCCGACCTCCCGTCCGGAAGAAGGGCACGCCGCCTACGGAACGCGTCCCGACGCCCGCCGGTTCGGGACGGTGCTGGCGGCAGGGGCCTTGTCCGCCGCCGGGGCGTTCGCGGGGTACACCTACATCGTGAAGTTCCTGGGCGACGTGAGCGGGTTCTCCCCGAACGCGGTCAGCGCCCTGTTCGTGGCTTTCGGCGTCGCGTGTCTGGCCGGGGTGAGCCTTACCGGGGCGCTGCTGGACCGCTTCCCGCAATCCACGCTGACCACCGCCGTCGCCGCGCAGGCGGTGGGCATGCTCGGCCTGTACGCGACCGGCACCGATCCGCCGGCGGCGGTGGTGTTCCTGGTGCTGATGGGCGGTGCGCTCGGGCCGGTGTTCATGGCCACCCAGAACGACATGCTGCGCTGCGCACCGGGTCGCACGGATATCGCACTCGCGGCCAACTCCGGTGCCTACAACGCCGGTATCGCGGCGGGCGCCGCCGTCGGGGGACTGGTCCTGCCGCGTGCCGACGTGCGCGGCGCCTTCCTTGCGGGCGGGCTGCTGACCGTCGTGGCCTGCGTGGTGCTGCTGGGCGAGCGGGTGCTGCCAGGAGGTGTCGTCCAACAGTCGTGCCCGCATGAGGGGTGATGCGAGTGTGAGGGTGGCTTCTTCGTATGCGATGACCTTGCCGTAGCGGGTGGCGAAGCCGCCGCCGCACGGGCCGCCTTGTACGGATGCTGCGTCAGGGCCTGCGTGGCCGCCGACTCGGATCCCGATACGAGGTCGTCGGTCGTACAGTGCCGGAGCAATACCCCGGGTCGGCGGCTCAGTTGACGGTTGGTCAGAAACTCTGTGTGCGGTGTCAGACGGTCAGCCGGATTCCGGTGATCAGATGCGGACGGATGCGTACCGCACAGTTCATCACCGGGCCCGACCAGGGGCGGAGCAGCCGCTGGTAACGCGTCAGCGCGTCCGGCTCCGTGACCGGGCGGCAGTACCCCGTGACGACGACACTCCAGCCCAGATGGGTCAGCGGATCGATGTCGTCGGCCTGGTAGGCGACCACGACTCCCCGATCGCCATGGTCGCGGGCCTGGGCGTACAGATCCGAGTCCTCATGGGTCAGGATGACGATCCGACCGTGGTCCAGCAGATGGTTCACCGGCCGGATGGCGGGCAGCGCACGCTGGGTGAAGACGATTCGCCCGAGCGACGCCCTGCCGAGCAGGCCCAGTGCCTGGGCACCTGTCAACTCGACCGTGCGGCGTGGCCCGGTGGCCGCCGAACCCGGGAACGGCCCCGTCTCCGATGGTGTGGTCACAGCCGTGCGCGCGGACGGCTGGGGCGCCTGATGGCATGAGTGGCTCACGTGGCTGCCTCGTCTCCTGGTCTGCTCACCTGCCGCACGAGTACATCGTGCGGCGTCGCCCCACGCCAGGGCCGAATGGCCCCAGGGCCGAACGGCCCTAGCGGCGTCGGACTTCCGATGGGTTCACTGCGGTGCATCGCTTGCTGCGCGGGCCGGTCCGGCATCGGCTCCTGGGCCGGACCGGGCTGGGCCGGGCCGTGGCGCGGCGTGCGGGATCGTTCGGACGGCGCTGTGCGCGCAGGAAGGAAACGTGGTGATCGCAGTTGTCGGGCACAGAGACCTCAGCACCAGAACCCTGGAACTGGTGGAAGCTGAACTGAGAGCGCGGCTGGACCGTTTGGCAGAAGGTGCGGCCGCCCTGGTACGGGTCGGGGCGGGGCTGCCGCTGGTGTTCGGGCGGGCCGCCCGGGAGGCCGGGCGGAAGCTGACGGTGCTGCTGCCGGCCCAGGGTGCTGTTCCCGCCGTGCTGCCCGAACGGGACCGGTCGGCCGCAGGCGAACTGCTGGTCCTGGCCGAACACGTACGGCTGCTGGCTTTCGATCCGGCCGACCGCAACGCGTGTGTCAGCGCCGATGAACGTCTGGTGGAGACATGCCGGACCGTGCTCGCCGTGTGGGACGGATCGCCGTCGGACGGCCGGGACGCCACCGCCCATCTGGTCGCCTTCGCGCGTGCGCGAGGAATCCGGGTGGAGGTCGTCTGGCCGGACGGTTCTGTACGGGGGCGGACATGAAATTGTCGGAACGTGGGACCGGGAGGATGGCGGAAGGGCCCGACACAGACGACCGGGAGTGCGCCGGTGCGTCCGGGACGGGCGACGACCAGGAGTGCGCCGGGGCGAGGCGGGGGTTCGGGTGGCTGTTGGTGATCACCGCCGCGCTCGGGCTGCTCGGCTCGTTCGTCATCACGATCGACAAGTTCGAACTGCTCGCCGACCCCGGCTTCGTGCCCGCCTGCTCGCTGAGCCCCGTGGTGTCCTGCACGAATGTGATGCGCAGCGAGCAGGCGTCGGTGTTCGGTTTTCCCAACCCGCTCATCGGGCTGGTCGCCT
This sequence comes from Streptomyces sp. NPDC014727, assembly GCF_043083485.1. Lineage (NCBI taxonomy): Bacteria > Bacillati > Actinomycetota > Actinomycetes > Kitasatosporales > Streptomycetaceae > Streptomyces > Streptomyces sp. NPDC014727. Next base: position 29,021 of record NZ_JBIBYR010000044.1, read on the forward strand.
TCGGCGTGGTGATGGGGGCCGGTGCGGGCCTGCTCGCGGGCGCACGCTACAGGCGCTGGTACTGGTTGGGGCTGAATCTCGGCATGCTGTTCGGCGTCGGCTTCTGCATGTGGCTGATGACGCAGGCGTTGTACGACATCGGCGCCCTCTGCCTGTGGTGCGTGCTCGTGTGGGTGGCCACCATCTTCATGTTCTGGCACACCACGGTGCACAATCTGCGCCATGGCGTCCTGCCCGCCCCACGCGCCCTGGTCGCGGCGGTGCTGGAGTTCCCGCTCGTCGTGCCGGTGACCTGGTGCCTGGCCATCGTCATGCTGATAGCAACCCGGTTCTGGCCGTACTGGCAGACGTTTCTGTGACCGCGACGATGCCGGTGGTCTCGTGATGGATGTGCGCGGCCGGTACTCCGGCGGCGACGAGCCGCTCGGCGACGGCCCGCGCCGGCTCCGTCGTGGAGGCCTCGGGGGCCAGGGCCAGAAAGGCGTGCTGCCGGGCGGCGGCCCCGGGACGCGGGGTCAGTATTCCGTTCAGGGCCCGCAGCCCGGCACCCGCGAAGCGGGCATCCGTCGCATCGGCCGCGATGACGGTCAGCCAGGGGCGTCCGCGCCGGAACGCCTCCAGATACGCCGCGTCGTACATCCCTTCGGCCGACACTCCCTCCTCCGGCGCGGCGAGACCCAGCAGCAGCCGTACCCGGTGCGCACGGGACCGGTCGGCGTCGATCCGCTGGAGCAGCGCCTTCATCGGAGCCCAGCCCGTTCCGGAAGCGATCAGCAGCAGGTCCGCGGACGGAGTGTGGTCGGGCAGCGCCAGCGCGCCGCGCGGGGCGCTGAGACGGACGACGCCGCCCTCCCGCGTGCCGTGCACCAGCGCATCGCTCACCCCGCCGGCGCCCCGGGCCCGTACATGGAACTCCAGCTCACCGTCCGGATGCGGCGCGCGGGCCAGATAGTAGGGACGCCAGGCCTGTTCGAGCAGCGGCGACTCCAAGGACGCGTACTGCCCGGCCTCGAAGGCGTAGGGCTGATGGGGCCGTACCCGCAGCACCGCGAGACCGGGCGTGCGGAGTTCGTGCGAGGTCACTGTCGCCTCCCAGCTGGGCGGTTCGGCGATCGCCTCGTCCGCGCCCCTGACCATCGCCGTGAGGGCGAGCCGCAGCATCCGCAGCCAGGCATGCTCCAGCGCGCTGGTCCACCGGGCGCCCGCGCGCACGCGCAGTGCCTCGATCAGCGCCGCCTCGAAGGCCTCGAAATGGGCGGGGCGCACGCCGAGCTTGCGATGGTCGCGCCCCAACTGCTCGAAGACGCCGATCACCTCGTCCGCGCGGTGCAGATTGCCGATCAGATAGCGGAAGACCCCCACGAGATGAACCTGCTGGAACGCCATCGACTCGGGGAACAACGACCGTAGATACGGATGCCGCTCGAACAGCAGCCGGTACAGTTCGGCGACCAGCTCCTCCAAGGGGCTCACCAGCGACAGGGAGTCACTGATCAGCAGCTGGTCGGCCGTTCCGTCGTACGCCTGCGGGGCCTTGGCCCTCCACGGTTCGGGGCGGGTGTCGGACGGGGCCAGGATGCGTCGTCGCAGCCGCATCGCGTCGTGCCGTGCGAGCAGTGCGTGATAGTCCTCGCTCGAAGTGTTCATGGGCCGGTGACTCCTCGGTGCAGCGCAGTGGGGTGGCCGGGAACGGGAGATGTCCGTGGTGCCCGGACGATCTTGGCGGCGTCAGTATGGCACCGCGTCCAGCCCGCTGACCGGCCCTGGCCACAGGGCCTTTCGGCCCTGTTCAGACACTGATTGCCATGCTGTGGCACCCCGGCGGGAGCAGGCCGCCGGACGGGCACATACTGGTTCCGGCCCTCTCCCCGAACCGATCGAGCATGATGTGAACGAGTCCGCGAAGTCCCCCCTGAGCACGACCCCGTCGCAGTCCGCGGCCCCCGTACGCGTCTTCATCCTCGACGACCACGAGGTCGTACGGCGCGGTGTACGCGATCTGCTGGAAGCCGAGGACGGCATCGAGGTCGTCGGCGAGGCGTCCGACGCCCGGGAGGCGCTGGCCCGCGTACCGGCCAGCAGACCGCAGGTCGCCGTACTGGACGTACGCCTCGGCGACGACCAGGGCGGTGACCACGCCGGTATCGAGGTGTGCCGGGAACTGCGTGCCCTGATGCCCGAACTCGCCTGCCTGATGCTGACGTCGTTCGACGATGACGAGGCGCTCTTCGACGCCATCATGGCGGGCGCCGCGGGGTACGTGCTGAAGCAGATCAACGGAGCCGATCTGATCGCCGCCGTACGCACGGTCGCGTCGGGCACCTCGATGCTCGATCCGCGGACGACCGCCCGCGTGATGGCACGGCTGCGGGGCACCGAGCAAGCCCCTGCCGAGGCGTCGCAGGCATCGGAGCTGGACGGACTCACGCCCAGGGAAAGGCAGATCCTGGATCTCATCGGCGAGGGCCTCACCAACCGGGAGATCGCGGAACGTCTCTTCCTGGCCGAGAAGACCGTCAAGAACCGCATCTCCTCGATCCTCGCCAAACTGGGCGTGGGCCGCCGGATCCAGGCCGCGATGCTCGTCGGCCGGATCAAGGACCGCCAGGGCTGAACCCCGGCCCCGGGGAGCTGACAGGCACTCGGGCGTCAGTCGTGGAGCGGCACGCGCCAGATGATCCGGGTGCCGCCGTCCGCCGGCCGTTCGATGGTCAGTGCGCCGCCGCACAACTGCGCCCGCGTACGCATGTTGGCCAGCCCTCCGAGGCGCCCGGTCGCCGGTTCGCCGGCACCGACCGCTGCTCCTGTCCCGGGCGCGGTCCTGACACCGTCCGGGATTCCGATGCCGTTGTCGGTGACGGTCAGGGTCACCGCGTCGTCGGCGGACAGCACGATGCCGATACGAGTGGCGCGGGCATGGCGAGAGGCATTGGACACCGCCTCGGCGGCGACCGCCACCACGTGTTCGGCCAGTTCGTCCGGCACTGTGGTGTCCACCGGCCCGTCGATCCGCACCGAGGGCCGGAAGCCAAGGGCGTGCGCCGCCGTACGAGCGGTCTCCGTCATCCGGTGCCGCAGCCCGCCACGGCCCGAACCGTCCGCCGTCCGCAGATCGAAGATGGTGGACCGGATGATCCGGATCGTGGTGTCCAGATCATCCACCGCCCGGCTGACCCGCTCGGCCGCGTCCGGCCGGTCCGCGATGGCACGCGTGGTGCTCTGGAGAGTCATCCCGGTCGCGAAGAGACGCTGGATCGCCAGATCGTGCAGATCGCGGGCGATCCGGTCCCGGTCGTGCATGACGGCGAGTTCCTCGGACTCGGCCCGCCGACGGGCCAGTTCAAGAGCGATGGCCGCCTGGTCGGCAAAGCCCGAGACGAGCGCGACCTCGGTGTCGTCGAACGGCGGACGGTCCACGGGCCGCCCCAGGCGCAGCGCGCCCCTTGCCCCCGTGTCGACCCGCAAAGGCACCGTCACCACCGGACCCAGACCCTCCTCGGCACCGTCGCCGAAGGGGTGTGCCCTGGGATCGGTCCGGACATCGGCACAGTGCACCGGTGTCCCGGTACGGGCTGCGAGTCCGGCCAGTGATCCCCACGCGGGTACGGACAGTCCCGTCACGCGTTCGGAGTCCATGCCGTGGGCGACGGCGACGGTGAGACGTGCCTCGGCCCCGGAGGCCTCCGAAGCCGCGGAGAGGGGCGCGGGGGGCGTCGGCAGCAGAATCGCGGCCCGGTCGGCCCCCGCCACCTCCATCGCCCGCTCGGCGATCAGATGCAGCACCTCGTCGGCGTCCGTCCCCGAGAGCAGGGTGCGGGTGATCTCGCCCAGCGCCTCCAGACGCCGTTCGCGGCGACGGCTCTCCTCGTACATGCGGGCGTTGTCGATGGCGACCCCGGCCGCGATCGACAAGGTGGTCAGCACCGCCTCGTCGTCGGCGTCGAAGCTCACCCCGCCCTGCTTCTCGGTGAGGTACAGGTTGCCGAACACCTCGTCGCGAACGCGCACCGGCACTCCGAGGAAGGTGCGCATCGGGGGATGATGGGGCGGAAATCCGAAGCTGCGCGGATGGCTGCTCAGATCGGTGAGCCGCAGCGGCTCTGGGTGATGGATCAGTTCACCGAGGATTCCGCGCCCGCACGGTGTCTGGCCGATCACGGCGGCGAGCTGCTCCGATATGCCGACCGGAAGGAACTCCAGCAGCTTCTGCCCGTCCCCGACGATGCCGAGCGCTCCGTACTGCGCGTCGGTCAGGGTCACGGCGGCTTCCACGATCCCGCGGAGCACCTCGGGCAGTTCCAGGCCCCGCCCCAGACTCATCACGGCATCCAGCAGACTGCGCATCCTGTCCGGCCGACTGGGCTTGGGCCAGGTCGCCGGGCCGGGACAGGAGGCTCCCGTCGCGTCGAGCGCGGGGGAGTCGGAGCCGGGAGAAGGGACTCCGGAGGGGGAGTCGGGCGCGGTAGGTGCTGTCTCTGTCATCGGGGCGCCGCTCTCTGGTTCCGTGTGCCGAATGCCGGGAAATCGCTCACCGGATCACCGCAGGGCTGGGACCGGTCCACGGACGGTCAGCCTACGACAGCCACGGGGCCGGAGGCCCGGCGGTGCACTGCCCTCGGGACCGGCACGGGTGAGGCCGGTCGGCTGCCTGACGGATCCGCAGTAGGGCCGGTCGGCCCCGTGCAAGGTACCTGTCGGTCCCTGGAGGGCTTCGAGGGGCACGGCCAGGATGGTGCGGCCGGGAAGGTCCGGTCCGTCCCCTCGTGATCCGCCGGACCTTTCCGACCGCTCCCCTCCGCCCCGTCCGGCCGGGGGAGCGCTCGAAGAACCGCAACAGCTGGAGGACACGGTCCGGTGGACGCAATGGAATCGCAGGGCAGTCAGACCGCCCCCGCACAGGGGCCCATGCCCCCCGACCCCGGTGCCGCCATTGCCGACGCGCACTCCACCAGGAACGGCCGCGGGGCCACCCGGTCCGACACGAACGAGCCGGCGGTGCACTCCGGCACCGGTCTGCCGGGCCGTTCGTCCCGCGGACGGATCGTCGTCTCGTGGCTCACGACGACCGACCACAAGCAGATCGGCACGCTCTATCTCGTCACCGCGTTCGTCTTCTTTCTGATCGGCGGCGTGATGGCACTCGTGATGCGCGCCGAACTCGCCCGTCCCGGGACGCAGATCATCTCCAACGAGCAGTTCAATCAGGCATTCACCATGCATGGGTCGGTGATGCTGCTGCTGTTCGCGATGCCGCTGTTCACGGGATTCGCCAATTGGCTCATGCCGCTTCAGATAGGCGCACCCGATGTAGCGTTTCCGCGGTTGAACATGCTGGCGTACTGGTTGTTCCTCTTCGGTTCACTGATCGCCGCCGCGGGGTTCCTCACTCCCCAGGGCGCCGCCGACTTCGGTTGGTTCGCCTATGCCCCGTTGTCCGACGCCACGCATTCACCGGGCATCGGTGCCGACATGTGGATCATGGGCGTGGCGCTCTCCGGCTTCGGTTCCATTCTCGGAGCGGTGAACTTCATCACCACCATCATCTGCATGCGTGCCCCGGGAATGACCATGTTCCGGATGTCCATCTTCACCTGGAACGTACTGCTGACCGCCGTACTCATCCTCCTGGTCTTCCCGGTCCTGGCCGCGGCCCTCTTCGCGCTGGAGATGGACCGGAAATTCGGTTCACACATCTTCGATCCCGCCAACGGAGGCGCGCTTCTGTGGCAGCACCTCTTCTGGTTCTTCGGCCACCCGGAGGTCTATGTACTGGCTCTGCCGTTCTTCGGCATCGTGTCCGAGATCATTCCGGTCTTCTCCCGGAAGCCGATGTTCGGCTACATCGGTCTCGTCGCCGCGACGATCGCCATCGCCGGACTGTCCGTCACCGTCTGGGCCCACCACATGTATGTGACCGGTGGCGTACTGCTGCCCTTCTTCGCCTTCATGACCTTCCTGATCGCCGTACCGACCGGAGTGAAGTTCTTCAACTGGATCGGAACGATGTGGAAGGGATCGCTGTCCTTCGAGACACCGATGCTGTGGACCACCGGATTTCTGATCACCTTCGTCTTCGGCGGACTGACCGGAGTCATCCTGGCCGCACCGCCACTGGACTTCCATGTCTCCGACTCGTACTTCGTTGTCGCCCACTTCCACTACACGCTCTTCGGCACGGTCGTGTACGCGATGTTCGCCGGATTCCACTTCTGGTGGCCGAAGTTCACCGGCAAGATGCTCGACGAACGCCTGGGCAAGATCACGTTCTGGGTACTGACGGCCGGCTTCCACCTCACGTTCCTCGTGCAGCACTGGCTCGGAGCCGAGGGAATGCCGCGCCGGTACGCGGACTATCTCGCCGCCGACGGATTCACCGCTCTCAACACCCTTTCCACCATCGGCTCGTTCCTCCTCGGGCTGTCGTTCCTGCCCTTCTTCTACAACGTCTGGAAGACCAGCCAGTACGGCCGGAAGGTCACCGTCGACGACCCCTGGGGCTATGGCCGCTCCCTGGAATGGGCCACGTCCTGTCCTCCGCCCCGGCACAACTTCACCGCCCTGCCCCGCATCCGCAGCGAGTCCCCGGCGTTCGATCTGCACCATCCGGAGATCGCCGCGCTTGAACTCGAACCCGCTGTATCGAACTGACCCTTCCGTCTCCCTCCGTAAGCCCCGCCCTCAGGAGAGTGCAGCCCGATGTCCCACGGTGTTCTGGCGGTCGGTGTCGTCATGCTCCTCGCATCCGGCAACGTCTGGTACCTGCCTGCCTATATCGATCTGCGGGCGGGCCAGGACCGGCCGCGCTCCCGGCGGCTGGCCGCTGCCGCTGTGCTGACCGGCTGGGGATCGGCGGGCCTCGCGATGTTTCTGCTGCTCATGCCGGTCGATCCGGGCGTGGTCGCGCTGCTTGCGGTCGCGGGCACCACCGCCGTGGTGTCCCTGACCGTCCAGGCGTGGCGGCGACGGGGCCGGGAGCAGCGTGAGGAGGAAGCTCGCTGGTCCGCGCTCTTTCCGGTACGGACCGCCGGCCCGGTGGGAACCGCCGAGGACGAGCGGTGATCCGCTCCTCGTGCACGGAACGCCCCACCGGCTTCGGCGAGTTGGGCGGCATCCGAGGTGAGGCATTGCCGTGGCCGAGGCCGCCCGAGGGTTCTCAGGATCACCTCAGAGCTGAACGGGCAGGTGGCGGGGGCCGCGCAGCATGGCGCTCTGCCGGTAGGGAGGCGGGTCCTGGACCAGGCGCGCCGTGCTCAGCCAGGGGATCAGCGCGCCGAGCGCGGCCTGGGCCTCCACACGGGCCAGGGGACCGCCATAGCACAGGTGAATACCGCTGCCGAAGCCGAGGTGCTGGTTGTCCGGGCGGGTGGGGTCGAACCGGTCGGGCTCGTGGAACCTCATGGGGTCGCGGCTGCCCGAGGCCAGCGCAAGGTTCACGGATGCGCCTGCGGGGATCGTGGTGCCGGAGACGTCGATGTCCGCGTGGGGGATGCGTTCACGCAGGTGGACGGGGGGTTCGTAGCGCAGCAGTTCCTCCACCGCTCGCGGCAGCAGGTCGGGGTCACGGCGCAGGTGGTCCAGGTGCTCGGGCTGGCGCAGCAGGGTGAGCACCCCGTTGGTGATCAGGTTGACGGTGGTCTCGTGTCCTGCGATGAGCAGCAGTACGGCGGTTTCCGCGAGTTCTTCCTGAGTGAGCCGCAGGGCCGGGTCCGGCTCGTTGACGAAGGCGGAGAGCATGTCGTCGTTCGGATGGCCACGGCGCTGTTCGGCGAGGCCGACCAGGTATCCGCCCATCTCGATCCGTGCCCGGTCGCCGGCCTGGTCCGTCCCGGTGGTGGCCTTGCCGGGCCGGACGTCGGCGGCCGTGACCAGAGCGTCGGACCAGGCCCGGAACATCGGCTCGTCCTCGTGGGGGACGCCGAGCAGGCGGCAGATCACCGTGACGGGCAGCGGGTAGGCGAAGTCGTCGACGATGTCGATCTGCCGGCCTGCCTCGAAGGAGGTCAGCAGTTCCTTGGCGATCCGGTCGATCTCGCCGCGCATGGCATCGACCCGCCCCGGGCTGTGCGGTGGCCCGAACGGCCGCATGGCCAGCGTGCGCAGCCTGTCGTGCTCCGGGTCGTCGAGCCGCAGGAAAGGCGGCTTGCGGGTCACTTCGCCACGGGTACGCGGGTCGACACTCATCCGTGGGTCGTGAAGCAGTGCGGCGATCTCGTGGTACGTGCCGATCAGGTAGCTGCCGTCCGCCTGCCGGACCACGGGACCGGCCGCGCGGAGTTCCGCGTACAGCGGGTAGGGGTTGGGGCGACTGGCGTAGTCGGTGATCCGGGCCAGCAGGGTCTCGGAGTCCATGGTGGCTCCTCGTCGTGGGACGGGGCGTGGGTCAGTGCGTGGGCTGCACCACGCTCAGTCGACGGTCGGGCAGGTATCCGGTGAGCGCCACGGTGGGGCCGTGGGACAGCCCCTTCGGATCCGGCACGTCGGACGGCACCGGGACGTCGGCCGCGAGCGCACGGTCCTGCGCGCCGGGCGGGGGCGGGAAGGGGGCCGCGGTCTCGATCAGGTGCCGGTAGTAGTCGAGCGACTTGGCCATGTCGACGGTGACTGCGGCGGTGATCCGCCCCTGGTAGCCGTAGACCATTGCCAGACGGCGGGCCTCCAGGGAGCCCTGGGCGATGACCACGTGGTCGGAGTAGGTAGGTACGCCAACGGACTTGATGTTGAGCCCGAACTGGGTCGACCAGAACGTCGGGATGGCCAGGTGCGGGCGCTTCATGGGTCCCGGGCTGATCATGTTGTGGGCTGCCACCTCGGCCTGTTCGACCGCGTTGCCCCAGTGCTCCAGGGAGAGCATCTGATAGCCGAAGAGAGGGTGGGGGAACCGGGAGACGTCGCCGGCCACGAAGACGTCGTCGGTGACGATGCCATACATGTTGAAGGCGCGGCAGCCGGCGTCGCAGGCGATCCCGCGCGGGCCCGCCGCCAGTCCGGAGTCGGCCAGCCACTCGACGTTGCGGACCGCCCCCAGCGCCACGACGCACACGTCCGCTTCGACACGTGTGCCGTCGGACAGGTCCGCGCCGGCGAAGCCGCCGTTGCCGCGCAGGGCGGTGACGGTGACCCCGGTGCGCAGGTCCACGCCGTGGTTGCGGTGCATGACGGCCGCGAGTTTCGACAGGGTGCCGCCGAGCGCTCCCACCAGGGGTGCGGGGCCGCGTTCGGCGACCGTGACGTCGAGGCCGCGTTCGCGGCAGGCCGAGGCGATCTCCGAGCCGGTGAAGCCGGCGCCGATCACCAGCACCCGCTTCGGCCCGGCGTCCAGTCGCTCGGCCAGCCCCGCAGCGTCCTCACGCGTGCGCAGCGTGAACACCCCGTCCAGGGCACCCTCCGTCGGGTTGGGCCAGGGCCGGGCCCGGGTCCCGGTGGCGATCAGCAGGCGGTCATACGGCAGCGACTCCCCGTCGGCCAGCAGCAGCCGCTTCTCCAGCGGGTCCAGACCGGTGGCGGCCACTCCCAGCCGCCAGTCGGCGCCCGGGTCCCGGCGCATCGGCAGTTCGGTGGTGTCCGCCGATGCCTGGCCGAGCAGTACCTGCTTGGACAGCGGCGGCCGGTCGTAGGGCGGATGGGGCTCGTCCCCGACCACCGTGAGGGAGCCTGTGAAGCCCTTCTCGCGCAGTGTCTCCGCAGCCCTCAGCCCGGCCAGCGACGCACCGACGATCACGATCCGGCCGTCCCGGAGATCATCGGCGGCCATCGGGATTCACTTCCTCACCGACGAGGATGGCCTGGACTGGACAAGCCGCCGCAGCCTGGCGCACGCGCTCGGCCTGGTCGTCCGGGACGGCCGTGGCGTACAGCAGTCCTTCCGCGCCGTGCAGCTCGAACATCCTGGGTGCGAGGAACACGCACTGTGCATAGCCCTGGCAGCGCGTGAGGTCCACAACGGTTCGCATCCCCACCACTTCCTCTGTCGCCGCACCCCCCTCTTCTCCAGCATGGGCCGAGCACCGCAGGCTCGCACGGCGACCGCTCGCGGGGCGCTGCCGGGGCAGCAGCCGGCCCGTGCGCGATCGAGGCTGCATCCGGCGGTGGGACTCACGCGCGTGAAGACCCTGGGAAAAGGCCCAGTTGTCCTGCGATGTGGCTGGTCTCCTCGGCGTACAGGCCGAGATGGCCGACGCAGGTGAGCATCTTCTCGAAGGCCGGGCAGGCATCGTCCTGGCGTCGGCTGCGGGTGAGGGCCTGGACGCAACCGGAAGGAGCAGATGGCGACGTCATTCTTCGTGAACATCATCAATGCCTGTTGTTCAGCGACCGCTTCCTCACCTCATCGACAATCGCTGCCGTCGAACGTGAACGAACCCACCAGGACGGGCGTCGGGGTCTTGTGCGCGATATTGCCCGGCATCCAGGCGGGGTGAGCCGCAGTCGCGCCGAGCGGACGGCCTCCTCGTCCAGCACGGTGCCGGGCCGGAGCTCCATTCCGTCCATAGTTGGGTGCATCCAGCACTGGGTGAGGATCCGACCGGACCGGGCGTGCAAGTACACGGTGTCGCGTACGGCGCCGCACAGTCCTGTGACTGTCGTTCTCCAGACTTCGACGAGTCTCATGAGACCGAAGTGACCTGACTGGTGGCGTTGGGCGGTGGGGGAGTGCGCCGACGTCGGTCCGGGTTACGCGAAGCGTTCGTGGTCGGCCAGCACCGCGTCGATCACATCGAGATGGATGGCGACTCGCCCGTCCCCGGGATCGGAGCACTGGGCCAACGTCAGCAGGGACTTCCACAGCGCCCAGCCCCTGGCCCTGGCCCAGGTGCCGTCATCCTGGCCGACCGCGTGCCGGAATGCCTCGCGGCTCTCCCCGCGGAGCATGGTCCAGGCGATCACGAGATCGCAGGCGGGGTCGCCGATGCCAGAGGTGCCGAAGTCGATGACGGCCGACAGCTTGCCGTCGGTGACAAGCAGGTTGTTGCCACAGATGTCGCCGTGGAACCACACCGGCGTGCCGCGCCATTGGGCCTCGAGTGCCGCTTGCCAGGTCTCGGTGGCCCTCACGGTGTCGATCCGGCTGCTCAGGGCAGTGATGCAGCGACGCGTCTCGTCGTCGTAGTGGGCGGGTGACGCGCCGCGATGCCCGCTGTGCGCCCCGGCGAGAGGACCGCCCTCGGAGTCACAGCGCTGAAGGGCGAGGATGAACCCGGCGACAGTGGTGGCGAACTGGGTCATGTCGTCGATGCGTTCAGGAGAAGCCGTCTCGCCGGGCAGCCAGCCGCGCACGGACCAGGGGTAGGGGTACCCCGCGCCGGGGGCTCCCTTGGCCAGGACGGTGGGGACAGCCACCGGCAGCGCGGGGGCCAGGCGAGGCAACCAGTCGCATTCCTTGTCGACCGCAGGGGCGTAGCCGGCTGCGGTGGGCAGGCGGACCGTCATGTCTTCACCGAGGCGGTAGGTGCGGTTGTCCCAGCCGTCCACCGCCACCGGGACCACGGGCAGACGGCTCCACTGAGGGAACTGGTCGGTGATCAACCGCTTCACCAGGGCGGCGTTGATTCCCGCGCGCCCGTCCGGCACAGCTGTAAGCACCCGCTGATCCTCACCGGTGAGGTCGTACCTGGCAAGTGATTAACGACGCGAGATCTGAATGTCTGGAAAACCGTCGAATCTGGGTTCGTACCACCAGACAGGCCCGTCGGGCAGTGTCGGGACCGCGCGGGCCGGCACCACATTGATCAGGAACTCCACAGACCGACCCAGCAAGCCCCGAGCCCCCCACAGCGCGTCGGGCGGTCCGGTACGGCCTACGCCTGCTCCAGCCCCGTCTGCGGGGCGCAGATCTGACACGGCTCGATGTCCGGCTCCGTCAAAGCGGTGATCGCCTCTTCGCGGTTGAGCCGAGATCGCTCTTGAACAGGGCGCAGCCCCCGCCGTGCAGCATCGCGGGCCGGCCCGCCGTCTGGGGGCTGGATCTTCCACGACTGCTCGGCCCGCGCCTGGACCGTCCGGCGGACCGCCGCCCGGTGCAAGCCGCGGGCGACCTTGAGGGCAGCGCGGGTAGGCGGTCGTCCGCCCCTGGCCTGCCCGGCCAGCAGATCGGGTCCGGTTCCCCCTCACACACCGGGTACCTCCCCCGCGCGCGACGTGGCAGACCCCGTCGTTTGGCGGCCGATACACGGAACGCGGAGAGCCGGTTCTACGGATAACAGGTCAGTTGCCTGCGGTATCCGCGCACGTCCTGACGCCTGTCGGTCTCCCGGGAGACTGTCGGACTCGGACGTCAGGCCAGAACCCCGTCTTCTCAGGTCGGCGGTCGCCACGCTCAGGAAGGCGTCGTACGCCTCGCGCGCCGGTGACTGCAGGAGATCGAGGTCGGGCCCCTGCGGGGCGAACCCTTCCGTCGTCAGAGTCTGGACGTATCCGGTCGATGGCGGCGAGAAGGGGCCGGTGTCCAGGTACTGCCCTGTCAGAGCCGCGATCGCGGGGGCGGTTGCCTGGCTGAAGAGGACGCACCACTTGGCCACCTGCGGCGTGCGCGACCTCGGCCCCCGGGCGGGCGGCGTCCAGCCGGAGAAGGACCCGCTGAGTGTCGACCTCGTTCTGCCGGTACGCGAGCGCCTCGTTCCACCGCTTGTGGGCGTTCTCGATCCACACCTCGCGCTGGTCCGGGAAGCGTTCAACCCGACACAGAGGGGGCAACGTGGTGGAGAGCTTGTCCAGTTAGCGGTCGATCGTCTTTGCGTAGCCGGCGTATGTGGCGCGCCGTGACTCGCGCAGGGCCCGGAGGGTTTCGGCCCTGACCTGATGGCGGGTCGTGCTGCGGCGACCCACTGATCGTTTCAGAATGCGGTGTGTAGTCGCCTCAAGCTGATGATGGAGCAGGCGAGTTCGAGGAGGCTCTGGTGGAGTTCGGCGCGTATCTCGTAGCGGACGCGCAAACGTTTGAACCGGGGAGCCAGGCGAAACTCCGCTCTACCACCCAACGGGTTTTGCCCAGGCGGATTGGCCTTGGCCTTGAGGCGAGAGGCTCCGTGGCATCCGGCCACGGAGCCTCCGCAAAAACCAGTTGGCGGACCACGGCGACCACTGCTACTTTTCCGGAGGCCGTGCGAGAGAACGAGGAGGTGGTACCCGTGAACGCAGTATCGACATGGGTGCTCACCTCCGGGGTCACGGTCGGACGATAGGTCGTCCGGGAGCGCCGTTCACGAGCACTCCCGAAAGGCACGACCATGCAATTCACTTCCGAACAGCGCCTCGACGACGGCGTCCTCGAACGCGAATTCACCCTCGGTGAGATCCCCGGCACCCTGTGGACGCCTGAATCCGCCACACCGGCGCCGCTGATCCTGATGGCCCACAACAACGGCCTGCCCAAGGGGGAATCCCGGCTGGTGGCCCGGGCTCGGCAATCCGGGGCGTACGGCTACGCGGTGGCCGCCATCGACGCCCCCGGGTGCGGTGACCGGCCCCGTTCCGCCGCCGACGAGCAGGCCCGCGCCGACATCCGCCGGGCGATGCAGGCCGGCGAGCCGGTCGATGAGATCTTTGAGTCCTTCATCGGCCCGCTGGTCGAAAAGGCGGTCCCGGAATGGCGGACCACCCTGGACGCCGTTCTTTCGCTGCCTGAGATCGGCGGCCCGGTCGGGTACTCGGGGTGGACCGCAGTCGGCATTCGGCTGGCGGTGGTCGAGCCGCGTATCGCGGCCGCCGGTTTCTTCGCCGGGGGTTACGTGCCCCGCGCCCAGCGCGAGGAGGCCCGGCAGGTCACCATTCCGCTGCTGCTCCTGCTGCAGTGGGACGACGAAGGGAACCCCCGACAGCGGGCCCTGGACCTGTTCGACGCCTTCGGCACCAAGGAGAAGACGCTGCACGCCAATCTGGGCGGACACACCGGCACCCCGTGGTTCGAGGTGGAGGACGGGAACCGGTTCTTCGCCCGGCACCTGAAGTGAGGCCGGGCCGCCAGGCCGACAGCAGACGCTAGGCGGTGTCGGCCAGGACGCCGCCATCGAGGACAGGCCCCGGCCCTCCTCGATGGCGGCGGCCGGCAGATGCAACCGCCCCGATCGCGGCGGTACCGGCCATCGACGGTACCGTCCGGTCGGGGCGGCGCTCGGCCACCAGCGCCTCCATCGGCTGGGCCCACGCCGTGAGGCACCCGGCCCGTGCCTTGCGGATCGCCGGGCAGGCGACCGACTCGCCCACCAGCGCCCGGGCCGGGGTTGGCGGCCAGCAGCTGGCCGTCTGCGAACCAAGCGCAACATGGAGCACCACGCCAAATTCCACACCGAACGCTGGTCACAGGCCGTAGTGATTGCTACGCAGGGCTGAGCGGAGGGCACAGAAGAACGCAGTTGAGGTGATCCGTTCAGCTCGGCACACTCGCCCGATGAGTCACAGCACACCGCCGGGCAGCTGGGACGGGTCCTGGTACCGCGTCCACACGGCGCACTTCGAAGCTGCATTCCTGCCGAACGCCGACGAGGACCTGGAGTCCGTGGACAACGTCGACGTCTTCGTGGACCTCAAGGACGGCTCCCGGTGGAGCGCGACCATGATCACCCTCGCCCAGGTCGAGGTCATCATGTCGGGCCCCGGACTCCAGCTCGTGCGCTCGCATGCGCAGAGCCACTCGGTGACCGGACCCAGCCTCGCGCAGGCACGGGTGCCACCACACCTGCACCGACGGATCCAGCAGGTGCCGGCGCAGCGCCGACGTCCGCCCGCGTCGAGCTGAATCGGCGAGGGTCCGATAGGTATGGACCCAGGCACACTGCGTGGCGATGGGTGCTCGGGGAAAGCAGGCCAGTCGCATGACAGGTACTGCATCACGTGTTCGATTTACGTCGCATCTGTGCAGGTCAGACGGTGAGATGGATCGACTGATGTTGTCCTGTGCCGCCGGTCAGAGCATTTTGGGGAGGGGCGTGTGTCACCGTGAGGCTCCGTCCGGGCGGGCAGCGGCCTCCGTGCGCTCCCCGCCGTAGACTTGTCAGGGAGCTTGAGCCTTGCCAGATGTCCAGTTCAGGCGGGCGCCGCGAGGTTGATCCCGCCAAGGGCAGCGGGATTGGCGCTTCCCACGGTTCCGGCCATCGAGGGCTCTCTCCAATGAGCGGAAGCCTCTGCCTCGCTTCGTGAGCGGTGGATTCCCCTCCGGAAGGACGTGGGCCAGATGAGCCACCCTGTGAGCCAGGTGCCCATCAGTGACATCACAGTGGCCGCCTCGGCTGTGCGCTGGATTTTCCCCGTCGGCATAGTAGTGGTCGTAGTCGCTGTTCTGATTGGCCTCGTCTGGTGGGACACGCGCCGTCGGTCTCGGGCACGACAGCAGGGGCCAAGGGCCGAGCGTGCCTCCCGAAGTCGGCGGACTCTGAGGGATGCAGATGATTTCGGGGAAGGTCTCAGCCCATATGAGCTCAACCGGCCCTCTTCGCCAAGGGACGCACGCAAGGATGACAGCGGTGGGGCTTTTGGCAGTGGAGGACCCGGCGGCTGACGGCTCAGGGACATCGGCGGCACTTGACGAGATCATCGCGCGGTCAAGATCTACTTTCGATACACGCGCTAGTTGTTCTGCCCCGGGAGGTTGTGGACAGGTGAGCCAGATGTCGGCGTACGGGCTCTGATGCAGAGGTGCGTACGGGTTGATCTGCAGAGGTGATCCGGCGTGTCGGGCCGGGTCACGGGGCGGTGAGAGGAG
>NZ_JBIBYR010000045.1:0-42470 GCF_043083485.1 Streptomyces sp. NPDC014727
GCGGGCCGGCGCGCCCGGCCGCCCCCCGCCGCGGGGGGGGGGGGGCGGCGGGCGCCCCCCCCCCCCCCCCCCCCGGGGGGGGGGGGGCGGGGGCCGCCCCCCCCCCCCCGGCGCTTGCGTGTGCACGAAAGTCCATGGTTTCGGAGCAGGAGTCCAATCACTCCCCTTGCGCATCAGCAGCCTCGACTACCAAGGTCCTTGGCGAGGTTCATTCACCAGCCGCGCACGTCAGACCCCCCTTCTGGAGGATCGATGAACGACGCAGCACAGCAGAACGGCGGTACGCAGGACGGCGACGAAGGCTCGATGAGCCGTCGCTCGGTCCTGTGGACGACCGCCTCGGTGGCCGGCGCCGGGCTCGGACTCGGCGCTCTCGGCAGCGGCACCGCAGCCGCCACCACGCCCGGCCGGGGCCCGGAAGCCGCTGTCACGGAACAGGCGGCCGCTCCGAAACGCCAGGGGCGCACCATGGTGGGAGTGCCGTTCGAGCGGCGGTCCACGGTCCGCGTCGGCATGGTCGGCCTCGGCAACCGTGGCGGCAGCATGATCGACCTCTTTCTCGCCGTCAGCGGCGTACAGGTCGTCGCCGTCTGCGACCCGGTCAGGGCCAAGGCCGAAAGAGCGGCGGCGAAGGTGACCGCCGCCGGTCAGCCGGCACCCGCCGTCTACACCAACGGCGAGGACGACTACGAGAATCTCTGCAAGCGCGGGGACATCGACTTCGTCTATGTGGCGACGCCCTGGGACTTCCACTTCGAGATGGCGAAGACCGCCATGCTCAACGGCAAGCATGTCGGCGTGGAGTGTCCGATCGCCCTCCGGCTCGACCAGCTCTGGGAGTTGGTCGATCTCTCCGAACGCACCAGACGCCACTGCATGCAGCTGGAGAACTGCTGTTACGGGCAGAACGAGATGCGGGTGCTCCGCATGGCGCACGCCGGGCTCTTCGGTGATCTGCTGCACGGCGCGGGCGCGTACAACCACGATCTGCGTGGCCTGATGTTCGACCCGAAGTACTACGAAGGTCCCTGGCGCAGGCTGTGGCACACCAGATTGCGGGGCGATCTCTACCCCAACCACGGCTTCGGTCCGGTCGCCAACTACATGGACCTCAACCGCGGCGACCGTGCGGTGAGCATCACCAGCGTCGGTTCACCGTCCCTGGGGCTCGCCGAGTACCGCGAGAAGAACATGCCGGCCGGCGATCCGAGCTGGAAGGAGACCTATATCGAGAGCGACCGGACGATCAGCCTCGTCCAGACCGCCAAGGGGGGGGTCATCCGTCTGGAGCACGACGTGTCCACTCCGCATCCGTACTCGCGGATCAACAGCCTCGGCGGTACGAAGGGGGTCTTCGAGGACTACCCGGCCCGCATCTACATCGAGCCCGACCACACGAACGACAACTGGGGCGATTTCTCCAAGTACGCCCAGTGGGACCACTGGCTGTGGAAGGAGCACGCCAACCCGCCCGGCGGACACGGCGGCATGGACTACATGCTGGTGTTCCGGCTGATGCAGTGCATGCGGCTCGGCCTCGTTCCCGATTTCGACGTGTACGACGCGGCGACGTGGACGTCGCCCGTGCCGCTCAGTCATCAGTCCATCAAGGCGAAGGGCGCCCCTCAGCAGATCCCGGACTTCACGCGCGGTGAGTGGAAGAAGGCCCGCTCCGGCATGGATTCGGAGAATCCGGAGAAGGGCTGACCGGCCCACATCCCGACGATCTCGCGGCCATGGCGCGATTCACCCCGTTCACGGAGAAAATCAATTGCTCCGACGGACGTCCCGGAGAGAGCCTTGCACGGTTTGAGTCATTCAACGAACAAACCGACACATGGGACGTCATGTACATTCGCGATCTTCCGTACTCGGATCCTGGCGATCCCGACGTCCGGTCAGGGCCACGCTTCCTGCTCTGGCTCGGCCGCAGCCAGCTCGGCGGTCAGCTCAAGGCCATGTCCTGGGGCCTGTTGCACCAGTGTTCCCTGGCCGGACTGCCACCCGCTGTCGGCTTCGCCGTGCAGGCCGTCGTCGACCGGTCGGGCAGCCGGCTCGCATGGGCGGGCGGCCTGATCGCCGTCCTGGGCGTGCTGATCGCACTGGGCGACACCATGCTCCATCGGACCGCCATCACCAACTGGATCACCGCCGCCGCGCGCGTTCAGCAACTGCTGGCCCGCAAGACAGCGGAACTCGGCTCGGCGTTGACCCGCCGGGTCGCCGCGGGCGAGGTCGTCGCCGTCTCCACCGGCGACGTCGAGAAGATCGGCTGGTTCGTCGAGGCGCTGTCCCGCTTCGCCGCGGCCGCGGCCGCCCTGGTGCTGATCTGTGTGGGGCTCATCCTCTATCTGCCGTCGCTGGGCATCCTGGTGACACTCGCCATGCCGTTGCTGGCCCTGGCCGTACTGCCGCTGCTCCCCCGGGCCACCCGGCGCGCCGACCTTCAGCGGGAGAAGGCGGGCAAGGCGACCGAACTGGCCTCGGACACCGTCGCCGGGCTGCGGGTGCTCCGCGGGATCGGCGGTGAGGAGCTGTTCCTCGGCCGCTACCGACGCGCTTCCCAGGAGGTCCGCAAGGCCGCGGTGCGCAGTGCCCGGATGTGGTCACTGATCTCCGCGATCCAGGTGCTCCTGCCCGGCGTGCTGCTCATCTCGCTGGTCGTGTACGGGGCGACGCTGGCCCGCGACGGCAGGATCGAGGTCGGTCAGCTGGTCACGGTGTACAGCGCGGCGACGCTGTTGCTGTTCCCGCTGCGCCACTTCGAGGAGATCGCGATGGCGTACTCCTTCTCGCGGCCCTCCGCCAAGCGTGCGGTGCGGGTGCTCTCGCTGCACCGCACGGACCGGCCGTCGACCCTCGACGCCACCCCGGTCGGCGATCTGTACGACCCGGTCACCGGGCTGATGGCCCCGGCCGGTCTGTTCACCGCGGTGGTCTGTGGCGATCCGGACGAAGCGGGACGGCTGGCCGAACGGCTGGGCGGACACGCTCATGCGGAAGCGGACCGGGGCACGGACGTGGCCACGGCGAAGGACGGAACGCGGAGCGGACCGGCTGCCGGAAAGCACGACGCGGAGGACGACATGGCGACGGCGCAGCACCCCCCGTCCGTCCTCCTCGGTGGCGTGCCGCTGGACGTACTCCCGCTGGGCTCCGCCCGGACGGCGGTGCTGGTCCAGGACAAGGACCCGGTCCTGCTCTCCGGCACACTGCGTGAGCTGCTCGATGTTCCCTCGTCCGGCCGAGTGAGCGCCGAGGACGCGCTGTCCGCCGCCCAGTGCGGTGATGTGCTGGACTCGTTGGCGCAGGCGTCCGCGACCACGGACGGCGGTCCGATGACGACACGCATCACCGAGCGCGGGCGTTCGCTCTCGGGCGGTCAGCGCCAGCGGCTCGCCCTGGCCCGTTCGCTGGTGACCGACCCGGAGGCGCTGGTTCTCGACGAGCCGACCTCCGCCGTCGACTCGCACACGGAGGCCCGGGTCGCCGCCGGAATCAAGGCGCTGCGCCAGGGGCGTACCACCGTGGCCTTCGCCTCGTCGCCGCTGCTGCTCGACCTGGCGGACCGGGTGGTACTGGTGCACGAGGGCGTGGTCGCCGCGGTCGGCGCACACCGTGAACTGCTGCACACGGACGCCCGCTACCGGGCGGTCGTGACGCGCGAGACGGACGACGAGATCGCGGCCCTGGCCTCCCGGGGCACGCTCAGGACGATCGAGGAAATCGAGGAACGGGCATGATCGGCGTCGCAGAACCGACGTACGACCCGGCCGCGCCGGAGTCGGCGACGACCCTGCCGGTCGGCACTCCCGCGACCGTACGAAGCTATGTACGGGAGCTGCTGGGGCGCCATCGCAGGCCGTTCGCCGTGCTGGTCACGTTCAACGCCATCGCGGTGATCGCCTCGCTCGTCGGCCCGTATCTGCTGGGCGGGCTGGTCGAGGACCTCTCCGACGGCGTCACCGACCTCCATCTGGAGCGCACCGCCGGAGTGTTCGCGCTCGCGCTGATCGTGCAGACCGTCTTCACCCGGATGATGCGTCTGCGCAGCGCGATGCTCGGCGAGGAGATGCTGGCCGATCTGCGCGAGGACTTCCTCGTACGGTCGGTGGGTCTGCCACCGGGTGTGCTTGAGCGGGCCGGGACGGGGGATCTGCTCTCCAGGATCACCACGGACATCGACCGGCTGGCCAACGCGATGCGCGAGGCCGTGCCGCAACTGGCGATCGGCGTGGTGTGGGCGGGGCTGCTGCTGGCCGCGCTGACGGCGACGGCTCCGCCGCTGGCCCTGTCGGTGCTGATCGCCCTGCCCGTCCTGATCATCGGCTGCCGCTGGTACTTCAAACGGGCGCCGTCCGCGTACCGTTCGGAGGCCGCGGGGTACGCGGCGGTCGCGGCGATGCTCGCGGAGACCGTGGACGCCGGGCGGACCGTGGAGGCGCACCGTCTGGGTGCGCGCAGGGTGATGCTGTCGGACCGGCGGATCAAGGAGTGGACGGCTTGGGAGCGGTACACACTGTTCCTGCGTTCCGTTCTCTTCCCTGTCATCAACACCACCTACGTGACGGTTCTCGGTGCGGTGCTGATGCTCGGCGGCTGGTTCGTCATCGAGGGCCGGCTGACCGTGGGGCAGTTGACGACGGGTGCGCT
Source organism: Streptomyces sp. NPDC014727 (assembly GCF_043083485.1). Lineage (NCBI taxonomy): Bacteria > Bacillati > Actinomycetota > Actinomycetes > Kitasatosporales > Streptomycetaceae > Streptomyces > Streptomyces sp. NPDC014727. The sequence goes on from NZ_JBIBYR010000045.1 coordinate 4,654, forward strand.
GCTGGCGCAGATGATGGTCGATCCGATCGGCCTGATCCTGCGCTGGTACGACGAGTTGCAGGTCGCTCAGGTGTCACTGGCGCGGCTGGTCGGCGTGCGGGACATCGAACCGGACGCGGGCAACGCGGAGGTGATCCCGGACGGCCGGGACGTCCGGGCCGACCAGGTGCGCTTCGGCTACCGTGCCGGGGTCGACGTTCTGCACCGCGTGTCGCTGGACGTGGCACCGGGTACACGTCTCGCGCTGGTCGGCCCGTCCGGGGCCGGCAAGTCCACGCTGGGCCGGCTGCTGGCCGGCATCTACGCGCCACGGACCGGTGAAGTGAAACTCGGCGGTGCGGAGTTGTCGCACATGAAGGCCGAGCAGGTACGTACGCATGTGGCACTGGTCAACCAGGAGCACCATGTGTTCGTCGGTTCACTGCGGGACAACCTCCTGCTGGCCCGGGCCGGTGCCGAGGACGCCGAGCTGTGGGCGTCGCTCGCGGCGGTCGACGCGGACGGCTGGGCGAAGGCGTTGGAGAAGGGGCTGGACTCCGAGGTCGGCTCCGGCGGCCTGGCGCTGACGCCCGCTCAGGCACAGCAGATCGCACTGGCCCGGCTGGTACTGGCCGATCCGCACACCTTGGTGCTGGACGAGGCGACGTCGCTGCTGGACCCGCGGGCCGCCCGGCACCTGGAGCGGTCGCTGGCCCGGGTGCTGGACGGCCGTACGGTCGTGGCGATCGCCCACCGGCTGCACACCGCGCACGACGCGGATGTGATCGCGGTGGTGGAGGGCGGCCGGATCAGTGAACTGGGCAGCCATGACGAGCTGGTGGCGGCGGACGGCGCCTACGCGGCGCTGTGGCGGTCCTGGCACGGCTGAGGCGCGATCACGTCCGATGTGCCGTACGAAGCCCCGTCCGCCGAACCGGTCCCGGCGGCCGACCGGTCGGCCGTTCCCTCATCCCGGTGACCTCGCCGCCGTGACCGTCGGACCCGCGCGACCCCGCCGACGAGGTCCTCGTCGGCGGGGTCGCGCACCGGTTGCCCCGGGCGGCCCGGTCGCTGTCCTGCGCGGTGCGAACGGCCGGGGGCCGTACCACCGGGATCACCGGCCGAACCGGCCACGGCCGCACCGCTGCCGGTTCCGCCGCGCCCGGCGGCCGGTGCTCAGTCGCGCCGGGAGGCCCGGACGATGCGGGCGACGATCTCCTCCGCGACGGCCGCCATGTCGGCGTCCACGACGAGGTCGACGTTGCCGTCCGGGTCGGCCGTGAAGACGGTCAGCCCTTCGTCGGTGACCTCGACCCTGCCGCGCCGGGTGGTGTAGAGGTCGGGGCGCAGCAGGGAGAGCGCCGTGATCGGGTCGTGCGGGACGCTCCACGGTTCGCCGGTGAAGCCGGTCCAGGCGTCGATCTCGCGGGCGAGTGCGGCACCGTAGGCGCCGGCTTCCCGGATCGCTTCGATACCGGGCCGTTCGATGCGCAGCCGGGTGGTGATGTCCAGGCCGGTGACGACGGTGCGGATGCCGGAGGCGAACACGATGCGGGCGGCCGTGATGTCGCTGACGATGTTGTGCTCGGCCTTGGCCTCGGGCCCGAAGCTGCCGCCCATCATGTACAGGGTGCGTACGCCTGCGGCGAAGCGGTCGTCGAGGCGGATCGCGCGGGCGATGTTGGCCAGCGGGGCGATGGCGATGACATCGGTCGCGCCGGGCCGGGCGAGGACGGAGTCGACGAGGAAGCGGTCGGCGGCGACGGTGTCGCGTACCGGTTCGGTCTCCAGGTCGGTGAAGGCCCTGCCCTCGTGCCCGGCCCACCAGACCTCCTTGCCGGAGAGGGTGTCGGTGGCTCCGGGGACGACGGTGAGGTCGTGGCCGGCGAGGGCGCCGAGCCGGTGTGCGAGGCGGGCCCGGAGCAGGGTGTCGCCGTAGACGGTGGTGATGCCGGTGATGCGGGCCTCGGGCGAGCCGAGCAGCACGCCGAGGGCGAGCGCGTCGTCGACGTCGCTGCCGATGTCGGTGTCCAGGAGGATGTGGGCGAGGGGATGGGTCACGGTGTTCCTCGGGTCGTGGGGATGGGTTTCGTCGGGCGGCCGGTTCGGCCGGCGGTCACTTCAGACCGCTGCCCGCGATCGACTGTGTGAAATACCGCTGCAGGCGCAGCAGGACGACGAGCGGGATGACGGTCAGGACGACGGCGGCGGCGAACACCTGGCCGTAGTCGACGACCATCTGGCCCTGGAGGGTGCCGAGTGCGATCGGGCCGAGTTGCTTGTCGGGTTCGGTGCCGACGAGCAGCGGCCACATGTAGGACTGCCACTGGAAGGTGAACAGGGTCAGTCCGGCGCCGATCAGCGCGGGCCGCGACAGGGGCACGTGGATCCGCAGGAAGATGCCCCACCAGCCGAGCCCGTCCATCCGGGCGGCCTCGACGAGTTCGCGCGGGATTGCGAGGAAGAACTGGCGCAGCAGGAAGATCGCGAGGCCGTTGCCGATGCCGGGCAGGACGAGTCCGGCGTAGGTGTTCTGCAGGCCCCAGTCGCGGAAGACGTCCGAGAGCGGGATCGCTATGGCGTCGAACGGGATCATGAAGCTGAGCAGGATCACGGCGAAGACGAGTCCGCGGCCTCGGAAGGTGAAGACCGAGAGCGCGAACGCGGCCATGGCCGAGAGCAGCAGCCCGAGCAGGACGGTGGTGGCGGCCACGCCGATGGAGTTGAGCACGGCGCGGCCGAAGTCGCCCTGGAAGAGCGTCACATAGTTGTGCAGCGTGGCATCGGTCGGTATCAGGCTGCTCCAGGAGAGCCGGTCGAGTCCGGCCAGGACCTTGTCGCCGGGGCGGAGCGATCCGGTGAGCACCCACAGGAGCGGGAGGGCGAAGAGCACGCCGATGACGACGGCGGTGACGAGCGGCATGTGTCTGAGTGCCAAGGGGCGGCGCCCCGTCGGCTGCTGGGAGGCGGTTGTCTTCATCGGTTCACTCCTCGCCCTTGCCCCGCATCATCCGGAACTGGACGGCCACGACCGCGAGGGTGATGGCGACGAGCACCACCACTTCGGCCTGGGCGAAATTGATGTCGCCGACGCTGTAGGCGCGGCGGAACACGTCGTACATCATGAGATCGGTCGAGCCGTCGGGTCCGCCGCGGGTCAGCAGTTGCACCGGGGCGAACACCAGGAAGTTGGAGACGGTGTCGGCGACCAGGACGAAGGCGATCGGGCGGCGCAGCAGCGGCAGTGTGACATGGACGAACCGCTGCCAGGCGGTGGCGCCGTCGACCGCGGCCGCGTCGTAGCACTCCTGCGGGATGTCCTGGAGTCCGGCGATCAGGAACATCATCCAGTAGCCGACGCCGACCCAGGACATCAGCACGATGACGGCGAAGAGCGCCTGTTGCGAGCTGGTGAGGAAGGGCTGCGGCGGAATACCCATCGTGCCGAGGACGGCGTTGAGCGGCCCTTCGGGGCGGTAGAGGATGCCCCAGATGACCGCGGAGACGGCCGGCGGTACGGCGATGGGTGCGAAGACCAGCGACCGCCAGAAGCGGACGCCCGCGAAGCGGCGGTTCAGCAGGACGGCGAGACCGAGTGCGATGAGCACCTGGAGCGGGTTGATGACCAGGCTGAACAGCAGCGTGACACGGACGCTCTGCCAGAACTGGCTGTCGGCGAAGAGGTCCGCGTAGTTGTCGAAGCCGACGAACGTGGTGACGTCGTCGACGAGGCTGTGGTGGCGCAGGCTGCTGATGACCGCCATCGCGGCGGGCAGCAGTCGCAGTACGACGAGGGCGAGCAGCGCGGGTGCCAGGAAGTACAGGGCGGTCCGGCCCTGCGAGGCCGGGCGGTGGCGCGAGAAGCGCTTCGGGGACCGTGGGGCCGTGGTGGTCATCGCAGTCGCTCCCAGGTACGCACCAGTTCTCCGGATGCCTTGACCAGCCGGGGTTCCACGGCCGAGCCGTTGCGGATGTCGGAGAAGGCGGAGCCCATGACGGTCTCGAACTGGGTGTAGCCGATGCTGCGCGGCCGGCTGACGGCGGTGTGCGCGAGTTCGTACCGCATGATCGTGGCCACGCCTGCGGTGCTCCTGGTGGCCTTGTGCTCCAGGTCCGCCGCGTCGCGCTCGAAGGCCGCACGGTTGGACGGGATGAGCGGGGACGCCTCGACGGTTTGCAGGCTGCCGCCGGTGGTGAGCGCGGCGTACTCCATGAACCGCAGCGCCGCGTCGGGGTGTTGGGCGTACGGGTTCACTCCCCAGGACCAGGAGTCGGTGGGGGTGACGGCGCGTCCCTCGGCGAACTTCGGCTGCGGCGCGGTGCCCCAGGTGAAGTCCTTCAGTCCGGCGAAGGCGCCGAGATTCCAGGGGCCGCCGACGAAGAACGGCACCCGGCCGGAGGTGAAGAGCGAGGAGAGCTGGTACGAGGGGATGCCGCGGGGTGAGGAACCGTCAGCGAAGAGCGTCCGGTACCAGTCGAGGGCGTCGATCCAGCCCCGGGTGGTGACGGCGGGGGTGAGCATGTCCTTGCCGGTGATGCCCGAGCCGCCGTGCAGGGACTCGACGAGCGGCTGGAGCCCGTAGTAGAGGTCGGTCTGTTCCAGCAGCAGGGCGTGGTCGGCGCCGGCCCGTTCCATGGTGCGGCGGCCGACGCTCTTGGTCCGCTCCCAGCTCCAGCGGTCGGCGGGGGCCGCTCCGGGCAGGGGTGCGCCGGCCCTGGTCAGCAGGTCCGCGTTGTAGAAGAGGTACTGGGTGGACGTCCAGATCGGCAGCGAGCGGAGCCTGCCCTGCCAGGAGCTGACGCCGTACTGCTCGTGGGTGACGGCGGCCCTGGCCCGGTCGGCGATCGGGGCGAGGTCGGTGAGGAAGCCGCGCGCGCTGAGTGCCGGTACGCGGGGCTGGTCGACGGCGTACACGTCGATCGCGTCGTCCTTCGCGGAGAGCCGCAGCTGGAGGACGTCACCGAGTTGGTCCGGCGGTACGGGGGTGTAGTCGATCCGCAGGTCGGGATTGGCCCGCTCGAAGCCTCGGATGACCGCCCGGAACGTCTCGGGGGTCTCCGGGCCGAGGAACCGTACCGCTGTTCTGCCGTCCGCCGGACGACCGCCCGAGCAACCCGCCAGGACCGCGGCCGACGCCGCACCGAGCGCGGCGCCGAGCACGGTTCTGCGGCTTGGAGAGCTCGTCATACGGCTCTCCGGCCTGCAATGGACATCGAGTCTCCAAATCGTTTTGCATCCCTGGCACGGCGCATGTGCGGCGCGATCGCAAGCACCATACAAAACGTTTTGCACAATGGATAGAGTGACCTCGAACACCAGGACAACATTCCTGGACGACAGCGGGAGGCCGATGGTGCAGGGCGGGAGCCGGGTCAAGATCGTGGACGTCGCGTCCGAGGCGGGCGTCAGCGTCACCACGGTGTCTCATGTGCTGAGCGGTCTCCGCCCCGTGTCGGCCACCACCCGCGCCCGGGTCGAGGACGTCATACAGCGCCTCGGTTACCAGGCCGATCCGTCGGCGCGCGGCCTGCGCACCCAGCGCACCCGCACCCTGGGGCTGGTCGTCCCGGACATCACCAACCCGTTCAACACCTCGATCGCCGCGGGCATGCAGGAGATCGCCCTGGCCCACGAGTACCTGACGGTGGTCTGCGAGGCCCCCATGGACGGCCCGCACCTGCCCGCGGTGATCCGGCAGCTGGTGGCGCGCCGCATCGACGGCATCGTGATCGGCCGGTACGGCGCCACCAGGCGCGACCTGGACCGCGTCGTGGCGTCGGGATCGAAGCTCGTACGGCTCGGAGGGCGGCTGGAGCCGGCGCTCGGCGATGTGGTCAGGGCCGCCGAGACCGAGGGAATGCACGACCTGGTCAGCCATCTGGTGGGCCGCGGCTACCGGCGGATCGCGTTCATCGGCGGCACACCGGGGGTGGAGCCGGGCGGGGAGCGGTTCACGGGCTACCGCAAGGCCCTGGAATCGGCCGGGCTGCCGGTCGCGGACGAACTCGTCGTCTGGACCGGCTTCACCCGCGAGGGCGGGCGGGCCGGGGCCGCGACCGTGCTGAACGCGGCGGAGCGCCCGGACGCCGTGGTGTGCGCCAACGACCTGATCGCGATCGGCGCACTGGACACGGCACGGGCCGCCGGGCTGCGCGTGCCGCACGACGTGGCGATCACCGGATACGACGACATCGAGGCGGCCTCACTGGTCTCCCCCGCGCTCACCACCGTGCTCAACCCGGCCCGCGAGATCGGGCGTTCGGCCGCACAGCTGCTGGTGGACCGCCTCGACGGGGACGGAGCGGGGACGGCCAGGGAGATCGTCCTGGCCCACCGGCTGGTACCGCGCGAGTCCGCCTGAGCGCACCGGGAGGTGCCGGATGCGGCGGTCAGATGAAGTTCAGCGCCGCCGCTCCGCCCAGTCCCCCGAGCACCATGAAGGCCGGCATCAGCACCTTCAGCTCCACCCAGCTGCCGGCCCGGAACCGCATGCCCTTCGGCGGCCCGATCGGGTACCAGCGCTTGCGGCCCAGCGGGATGGGCCACAGGATCGGGCAGCCGGAGACGGTCAGCGCGTCACCGATGTCGTGGACGAGCGCCCCGAGCACGATCGGCAGCCCGAGCCACAGGTACTCCTGGCCCGGGGCGCTGAACAGCCAGTCCGAGCCGTTGCCCGGCTTGTCCAGGACGCCCGCCAGTGTCCAGGCGCTGGTCGCGCCGAGCAGCCACACCAGGACGTCGCTGGACATCCGCGCGGCCCGCCACAGCAGTCCTTCGACGGCGAGCACCAGGTGGACGAAGAGGATCGCCAGAACCGCCCACCGACCGCCGGTGATCGCCGCGCCGGAGGCCCCGGCACCGATCAGGACCGCCCACAGCCAGGTGTGGGTCAGCGTCCGGTGGCCGCCGTTGCGGTTCGAGTCGCCGCGCATCCGGGTCGCCTTGTAAACCGCGTGCGAGAGCTTGTCGACGATCTCGCAGAGGCCCCGGGAGACCGGCCCGAAGGCGCGCGAGATGGTGGCGGACTTGTGGTCGAGGTCCGGCGCGAGCGCCGCTCCGGCGGTGATCAGCGCGCCGACGACGAGCACGGGCCACGGCATCGTGTGGCCGGCGGCGGCCGCCGCCGCACCCACCCCCAGCCAGGCCGCTGCCCCTGACAGAGAATGTGCCGGTCCCATCATGGTTCTTCCCGCCCCCAAAGTCGTCCTGCCGCCATTGCCGCCCAGGCACGGCCGAGTTGAGTGGGCAGCGTATCGTCCGTGATCTTCGTGCGGTCGTCCGGTTCCCTCATCCGGACGGAAGGCAGGCAAGATGGGGGCGTGACCCTTATCGATCAGCTGCCCCCGACCGACGACCCCGACGCCCTCTTCGAGGCTTTCTCGTCCTGGACCGAGACACGGGGCATCACCCTCTATCCCGCTCAGGAGGAGGCGCTGATCGAGGTGGTCTCCGGCGCGAATGTGATCCTTTCCACCCCGACCGGCTCCGGGAAGAGCCTGGTCGCGGCCGCTGCGCACTTCACGGCGCTGGCCCAGGACAAGGTCACCTTCTACACCGCGCCGATCAAGGCACTGGTCTCGGAGAAGTTCTTCGACCTGTGCAAGCTGTTCGGTACGGAGAACGTCGGCATGCTCACCGGCGACGCCTCCGTCAACGCCGATGCCCCGGTGATCTGCTGCACGGCCGAGGTACTGGCCTCCATCGCGCTGCGTGACGGGAAGTACGCCGACATCGGCCAGGTCGTGATGGACGAGTTCCATTTCTACGCCGAGCCGGACCGCGGCTGGGCCTGGCAGATCCCGCTCCTGGAGCTGCCGCAGGCCCAGTTCGTCCTGATGTCGGCGACGCTCGGCGACGTCAGGATGTTCGAGGAGGACCTGACCCGCCGCACAGGCCGCCCCACGTCCGTGGTGCGCTCCGCGACCCGGCCGGTGCCGCTCAGTTACGAGTACCGGCTGACCCCGATCACCGAGACCCTCACCGAGCTGCTGGAGACCAGGCAGTCGCCGGTGTACATCGTGCACTTCACCCAGGCCGCGGCCGTCGAGCGGGCACAGTCGCTGATGAGCATCAACATGTGCACCAAGGAGGAGAAGGAGAAGATCGCCGACCTGATCGGCAACTTCCGCTTCACCACCAAGTTCGGCCAGAACCTCTCCCGCTACGTGCGCCACGGCATCGGGGTGCACCACGCGGGCATGCTGCCGAAGTACCGGCGTCTGGTGGAGAAACTCGCTCAGGCGGGTCTGCTGAAGGTGATCTGCGGTACGGACACCCTCGGCGTCGGTGTCAACGTACCCATCCGCACCGTGCTGTTCACCGCGCTCACCAAGTACGACGGCAATCGCGTCCGCACGCTGCGCGCCCGGGAGTTCCACCAGATCGCGGGCCGCGCGGGCCGGGCCGGATTCGACACGGCGGGCTTCGTCGTGGCGCAGGCGCCCGAGCACGTCATCGAGAACGAGAAGGCCGTCAAGAAGGCGGGCGACGACCCCAAGAAGAAGCGCAAGGTGGTCCGCAAGAAGGCCCCCGAGGGCTTCGTCGCCTGGTCGGAGACCACCTTCGACAAGCTGATCCAGTCCGATCCGGAGCCGCTGACCTCCCGCTTCCGCGTCACGCACACGATGCTGCTGTCCGTGATCGCGCGTCCCGGCAACGCCTTCGAGGCGATGCGGCGCCTGCTGGAGGACAACCACGAACCACGCAGGGCCCAGCTGCGTCACATCCGCCGGGCCATCGCGATCTACCGCTCGCTGCTGGACGGCGGTGTCGTGGAGCAGCTCGACGAGCCGGACGCGGAAGGCCGGATCGTCCGGCTCACCGTCGATCTCCAGCAGGACTTCGCGCTCAACCAGCCGTTGTCCACCTTCGCGTTGGCCGCGTTCGACCTGCTGGACCCCGACTCCCCCTCGTACGCGCTGGACATGGTCTCCGTCGTCGAGTCGACGCTCGACGACCCGCGGCAGATCCTCGCCGCCCAGCAGAACAAGGCGCGCGGCGAAGCGGTCGGGCAGATGAAGGCCGACGGCGTCGAGTACGAGGAGCGCATGGAGCTGCTCCAGGACGTCACGTACCCGAAGCCGCTGAGCGAGCTGCTGTGGCACGCGTACGACGTGTACCGCAGGAGCCACCCCTGGGTGGGCGACCATCCGGTGTCGCCGAAGTCCGTGATCCGTGACATGTACGAACGCGCCATGACGTTCACGGAGTTCACCTCGAACTACGAGCTGGCCCGCACCGAGGGCATCGTGCTGCGCTATCTCGCGAGCGCGTACAAGGCCCTGGAACACACCATCCCGGACGACATCAAGTCCGAGGACCTCCAGGACCTGATCGCCTGGCTCGGCGAGATGGTCCGCCAGGTGGACTCCAGCCTGCTCGACGAATGGGAGCAGCTCGCCAACCCGGAGGTGGAGACCGCCGAGGAGGCGCAGGAGCGGGCCGACGAGGTCAAGCCGGTCACGGCCAACGCCCGCGCCTTCCGGGTGCTGGTCCGCAACGCGATGTTCCGCCGGGTGGAGCTGGCCGCGCTGGACAAGGTCGGCGAACTCGGCGAGCTGGACGGCGACGCGGGCTGGGACGAGGACGCCTGGGGCGACGCGATGGATGCCTACTGGGACGAGTACGACGACCTGGGCACGGGTCCGGATGCCCGCGGGCCGAAGCTGCTGAAGATCGACGAGGACGCCGCGCACGGACTGTGGCGGGTCCGGCAGACCTTCGCCGACCCGAACGGCGACCACGACTGGGGCATCAGCGCGGAGGTCGATCTGGCCGCGTCCGACGAGGAGGGCCGGGCCGTGGTCCGCGTCACCTCCGTCGGTCAGCTGTGAGCGCGTACGCCGTGGGGGCGGCGCCGCTGCGAGAGTGGAGGCGAACCACATGAGGAACCCGGCCGAACACCTGGTCGATCTGCTCGACCTGGAGCGGATCGAGGTCAACATATTCCGTGGGCGCAGCCCCCAGGAGTCCCTGCAGCGGGTCTTCGGCGGGCAGGTAGCCGGACAGGCCCTGGTGGCGGCCGGCCGTACCACCGACGGGGACCGGCCGGTGCATTCGCTGCACGCCTACTTCCTGCGTCCGGGACGGCCGGGTGTACCGATCGTCTACGAGGTCGAGCGCATCCGGGACGGCCGGTCGTTCACCACCCGCCGGGTCACGGCCGTCCAGCAGGGCCGGACGATCTTCAATCTGACGGCGTCCTTCCACCGGCCGGAGGAGGCGGGCTTCGAGCACCAGCTGCCGCCCGCCCGCGAGGTCCCCGACCCCGAGGAGCTGCCGACCGTCGCCGAGGAGGTGCGCGAGCACCTCGGGTCGCTCCCGGAGGCGCTGGAGAGGATGGCCCGGCGGCAGCCCTTCGACATCCGGTACGCCGACCGGCTGCGCTGGACGGAGGAGGAGGTCAAGGGCGCGGACCCGCGCAGCGCCGTCTGGATGCGCGCGGTCGGCCCGCTGGGCGACGACCCCCTCGTGCACACCTGCGCCCTGACCTACGCCAGCGACATGACGCTCCTCGACGCGGTCCGCATCCCGGTGGAGCCGCTCTGGGGTCCGCGCGGCTTCGACATGGCGTCGCTGGACCACGCGATGTGGTTTCACCGGCCGTTCCGGGCCGACGAATGGTTCCTCTACGACCAGGAGTCGCCGGTCGCCACGGGCGGACGGGGGCTGGCGCGCGGCCGGATCTACGACCGCGGAGGGAATCTGCTGGTCTCCGTGGTTCAGGAGGGGCTGTTCCGCCGCCTGGGCGCGTAGCCGTGCAGGGGCTCAGATGCCGGGGAGCGGGTCCTGCTCGACCTCGTGGCGGCGGGTGCGGATGTCCGGGGGCGCCGGGTGCAGTTTGGCGTCGCAGGCGGGGCCGAGGCCGGTGCGGCGTGAATCCGTGCCGGTGAGCGGGCGGCCGCACATGCGGCAGCGCACCAGCCGCCGACGGCTGGTGCGGTCGGCCGGGCCGTCGTCGGGCAGGGGATCGATCCCGGATCCGGGGAGGGTTTCGGCGGAGTCCACGGATCGATCTTCGCAGGACGCCCGTCCACTGTGCGACGGTCGCCCAGCCCGGTTGCCCCGAGGCCGTCGGCCTCAAGGGACGGATGTTCTGGTGGTACGTGTGGTGGCTGCTGTTCCCCGTCCAGGTGGCCATCGGCGTGGGCAGTGTCCTGAGCGGCGGCGGCGATGTGGCGCGCGGGCCGCGGCGCATCATCTGGCGGGCCCGCCAGGAGATCCCGCTGGAGTTCTGGTCGGACGGCGACGAGATCCACGTCCACGCGCCATGGGTCGACCGGCGGCTCGCAGCCGCACTGACGGCGCTGATCCGCACCTTCGACAGCTGGCTGGGCACTCCGTGGGACGACGGGCAGAAGTGAGCCGGACGCGGCCCCGGTCCTGCGGCCCGACCGGTCAGAGGGCGAGGACTCTGGCCTTCTGGGCCTCGAACTCGCTGTCGCTCAGCACTCCTTGGCTCTTGAGGTCCCCCAGCACCTTGAGCTGAGCGATCTTGTTGCTCATCTCGTCCTCCTGCGCGAGGGACGTGGGCACGGGAGACGGAGGCGCTGCGGGGGCGGGCCGTGCCTGCGCCCGCACGGCGTCCTGCTGCGCCCAGCGGCCCGCCTGTCGCCGGGAGACCCGGTTGGAGACCGAGGTGGCGGCTCCGGCGATCACCGCTGTACGGGCGACACCGCGAAGAAGGCCTGGCATGGTGCATCTCCTTTGACTGGCTCCACGGGAACGGTCGGCCCGGCCGAGCCGCGCGGGGACGGTCGGTCCGACGAGACCGTGGACGGCTCAGGCCCTGGCCTCGGCCGCGTCGAGCGAGGCCAGGACCTCCTGGATCGGGATACGGCCGTCGGCGACGACGCGGCCTCCGGAGCGGCGCAGGGCGGCCGCGAACGGTCCCGCCCACACGTTCTCGTAGATGAGGATTCCGGCCGCGCTGCCGGGTTCGAGGATCGCGCTCGCCTCGTCGATGTCCTCCTGGCCGAGCAGGCCCGAGGACGCCCCTTGGAACACGGTGAGCGCGTCGTCGTCCCCGGTCAGTTCGGAGAGCTCCACTCCGTCGACCGTGCCGTCCGGGTTCTTCCTGATGAAGGTCAGGTCCAGGATGCGGATGATGCCCCGGTCGACGAGGTCGACCAGCATCGGCAGTCCTTCTCCCGTCATCGGTCTGCCCGCCGGGAACTCGACCACCAGGTAGTCGATCGGTCCCGTCTCGTCGCTCTCGCCGCTCACGCCAGCTCCTCAGCATCTCGACTGTCCCGGGTCCGCCGCAGACCACGGCCTTCGCCATTGCACCAGTGGGTGGGCCGGAACGCATCTCGGTCATGGACGCGAGTGGGCGCGGGCCCGGGTGCGCCATCGGACGGACAGCGGGTCGCCCCGGTGGGCGATCGGTGCGAGCCCTGACCCTCCTGTCCCTCGCCGCCACGGCTGGTGGTCGCGCCCGGACGGCCTGCCGGGCGGGCCCGGATTCCGGCCGCCGGGGCGTCCTCCTCGTGTCGACGCGGCCCCTGGCTCGGATCCTGCCGGTCCCGCACCGCCGGGCGGGTGAAGGACGACGACGTCGCGGGAGCCGCGCGCGGGCGCGCGCTCTTCGGTACGGGGCTGACAGGACGGGGGCCGGACCGTCGGTCCTGCTGAGTCCCCCGTGACGTACGTGAGCATCTTGTCGAAGGTGTGGCGGGCCGGGGCATCGACGACGGCAGGGCCGGTGCGGCGTCAGGCCGCCTTCTCCTCCTGCGGACTCGCGCACAGCGCCCAAAGAATGAAGACATTGATCGCGATGAGCACGATCGACCACAACGGGTAGAAGGGCAGCCACACGAAGTTGGCGAGTGCGCCCAGGCCCGCCAGCACGATACCGACGACGCGTGCCCACGCGGCCCCGGTGAACAGGGCACAGCCGGCGAGGAGGATGACGATGCCCAGAACGAGGTGGATCCAGCCCCAGCCGGTGAGGCTGAACCGGAACACATAGTTGTGCGTGGCGAGGAACACCCTGTCCCTGCCGATGGCAGCGATCCCTTCGAAGATCGCCATTGCCCCGCCGAAGATCATCAGAATTCCGGCGAAAGCGGTCCAGCCGTACCGGAAAGGATGGTGCGAACCCGGGACGGTGTCACGCAACACACTCGACCCGTTGCTGGTACTGGCCATTTCGGCCTCCTCGGGTAGCGGAGCGATCCGGCGGACCCGAGTGGGCCCGCCCGAGCGTCTCCGCACCAGCGTGGCACGTCCGTACCGGGTCAGCAGAACGACCACGCCCGGCTGTCTCCCCGACAGGAATTCTCCAATCAGGGATATCCTCTCCATTATGAGAGAATCTGGTGCGGCAGAGCCCGGCTCCGTCGACGCCCGGCTCGCCGCGCGGCTGGGCGAACTGCGTACCGAACGCGGCTGGTCGCTGGACGAGCTGTCCCGGCACAGCGGGGTGAGCCGCTCCACGCTGTCCCGGCTGGAACGGGGCGAGTTGAGCCCGACCGCCGCTCAGCTCGGCACGTTGTGCACGGTCTACGAGCGGACCATGTCCCGGCTGCTGATGGAAGTGGAGGCGGAACCACCGCAACTCGTTCCCGCCGCGCGGCAACCGGTATGGCGGGACGACGCGTCGGGCTTCGTACGCCGCTCGGTCTCGCCTCCGCACACCGGCCTGCGCGCGGAGATCATCGAGGGCACGCTCGGTGCGGGGGCCTCCATCGCGTACGAGAACGCACCCGTGCCCGGCGTGGAGCAGCATGTCTGGGTGCTGGAGGGGACGGCCGAGATCACCGTCGACGGCATTGCGCACACCGTGCGCAGCGGTGACTGTCTGCGCTTGCGACTGGCCGGCCCTTCGCACTTCCACTGCCCGGGACCGGAGCAGGTCCGCTACGCACTGGTGATCGTCCTGCCATGAGAACCGCAAGAACCGTGAACGCCGTGAACGCCGCGAGAGGACTCGCTTCATGATCGAGATCGTTTCGGTCTCCGGACCCGAACTGGTCACCTACGCCGACGAGTTGGCCGCCCTGCTGGTGGAGACCGTGAACGGCGGATCGTCGGTGGGCTTCCTCGCTCCGCTGGAGCGTGACACAGCCGCTGCCTGGTGGCGGGAGAGGGCCGGGGCCGTCGACGCCGGGCACCTCCAGGTGTGGATCGCCCGGGACGCGGAACGGGTGACCGGAACCATCGGCCTGGTCCGGGCTCCGCTGCCGAACGCCCGCCACCGCGCCGAGGTGGCCAAGCTGATGGTCCGTCCGTCGGCCCGCGGCCAGGGGGTGGGCCGGTCGCTGCTCGCCGCCGCCGAACAGTCGGCCGCGGAGTCGGGGATCACGCTGCTGGTGCTGGACACCGAGAGCGGCAGCCCCGCCGAACGGCTCTACCGTTCGGCGGACTGGACGGAGTGCGGATCGATTCCGGACTACGCCGCCGATCCGGCGGGGACTCTGAAGCCGACGACCCTCTACTGGAAGGCGGTCGGATCCGCGCCCGAGACATCGGATCGCGCGGCAGGCCGGGCCACGCCCATGCCCTCGCCTTCGTAGGCGACGCACAGGAGTTCGGCGGCCTCACTCGTACCGGCGCTCGGGACCGCCCCTCGGGATCAACGACGCGCGTGGGCGGGACAATGACCCCGGAAGCCCGACTACGAGGAGACCTCATGGCGCTGTACGACATTCCCCTGCGCACGCTCACCGGCGAGCCCACCTCCCTGGCCGACTACCGCGGCCGGGCGGTCCTGTTGGTGAACGTCGCGTCGAAGTGCGGACTCACCCCGCAGTACGCCGGCCTGGAACGGCTCCAGAGCGCGTACGAGGACCGCGGCTTCACCGTGCTCGGCGTGCCGTGCAACCAGTTCGCGGGGCAGGAGCCGGGAACGCCGGAGGAGATCCGGACGTTCTGCTCGACGACGTACGGTGTCAGCTTCCCGCTGCTGGAGAAGACCGACGTCAACGGGGAGGGGCGCCACCCGTTGTATGCCGAGCTGACCGGCCTCGCGGACGAGGACGGCGAGGCCGGCGACGTCCAGTGGAACTTCGAGAAGTTCCTCATCTCGCCGACGGGTGAGCCGGTCGCGCGACTGCGCCCGCGCACGGAGCCGGAGGACCCGGAGCTCATCGCCGCCATCGAGTCCCAGCTGCCCGCCTGACCGTTGCCGTCCTCGGTGCCGGACGGCCGCTTCGCGCCCGATCGCCGGACGGGCTGGACTTTCAGCCTGTCCGGCGATTCGAGGACAGCCGGCGCCGGGGTGCGGGCCGCACGAGCACGAACCATGCACGCCGGGTGATGCGACAGCGCGGCGAGGTGCCGTGCCGGGCGTCGCGAGCCGGTGAACCCTCCGGTCACAGCACTAACGGATCGGCATGCCCGAGAGGGTGCGGGCGATGACCAGGCGCTGGATCTCGCTCGTGCCCTCGAAGATCGTGTAGATCGCCGCGTCGCGGTGCATCCGCTCCACCGGGTACTCACGGGTGAAGCCGTTGCCGCCGAGGATCTGGACGGCCTGTGCGGTGACCTTCTTCGCCGTCTCGCTCGCGTACAGCTTGGACATGGAGCCCTCGGCCGAGGTGAACGGCTTGCCGGTGGTCGCCATCCAGGAGGCGCGCCAGACCAGCAGCCGGGCCGCGTCGATCCGGGTGCGCATGTCGGCGAGCTGGAAGGCGACGCCCTGGTTGTCGATGATCGGCCGACCGAACTGGGTGCGGGTCTTCGCGTAGTCCAGCGCGACCTCGTACGCCGCACGGGCGGTGCCGACCGCCATGGCGCCGACCGCGGGGCGGGATGCCTCGAAGGTGGCCATCGCCGCGTTCTTCACCCGCTCGCCACCGGACGCGGCGCGCTCACGGGCCCGAGCCAGGCGCTGGTCGAGCTTCTCCTTGCCGCCGAGCAGGCAGTGACCGGGAACCCGGACGTCCTCCAGGACCACCTCTGCGGTGTGCGAGGCACGGATGCCGTGCTTCTTGAACTTCTGCCCCTGGGAGAGACCGGGGGTGTTCGGCGGCACGATGAACGAGGCGTGCCCCTTGGAGCCGAGCTCGGGGTCCACCACGGCGACCACGACATGGACGTTGGCGATGCCGCCGTTGGTCGCCCAGGTCTTCGTGCCGTTCAGCACCCACTCGTCCTTCGTCTGGTCGTACACCGCGCGGGTGCGCATCGAGGCGACGTCGGAGCCCGCGTCCGGCTCGGAGGAGCAGAAGGCCGCGACCTTGACATCGTCCGCGTCGCCGTACATCTGCGGGATCCACGTGCCGATCTGCTCCTCGGTGCCGTTGGCGAGGACGCCCACGGCCGCCAGGCCCGTGCCGACGATCGACAGCGCGATGCCCGCGTCGCCCCAGAAGAGCTCCTCCATCGCCATCGGGATGCCGAGGCCCGTCGGGTCGAAGAACTGCTGGGCGTAGAAGTCGAGGGAGTAGATGCCGACCTTGGCCGCCTCCTGGATGACGGGCCAGGGTGTCTCCTCACGCTCGTCCCACTCAGAGGCCGCCGGACGGATCACATCCGCGGCGAAGCCGTGAAGCCAGTCACGGACCTGCTTCTGGTCGTCGTTGAGTTCGAGCGTGAACTCGGCCATGTTCCCCTCCACGTACTGCCCCGGAAAACCATTCGTTACTTGCGGTAACCGCAGTCTGTTACCGACAAGTAGCCCCTGTCAACCGCCCGGGTGCCGATCCGCACACCGCAGGGCAGGGTGTTACGTTGCGCAGGCAGGACGCAATGTGCACGGCCAGGGGCGGGGAGAGGGCGACATGGAGACCACACGACAGGCCGAGCGGCAGCGGACAGCGGCCGAGAGCCGCCGCCGCGAGCTGCTGGAGGCCGCCGACCGCGTGGTGCTCAGGGACGGGCCGGGGGCCTCGATGAACGCCATCGCGGCGGAGGCCGGAATCACCAAGCCCATTCTCTACCGGCACTTCGGCGACAAGGGCGGCCTCTACCGCGCTCTGGCCAAGCGCCACACCGATGCCCTCCTGATCGCCCTGCGGGCCGCGCTCGACGCGCCCGCCGAGCGCCGCAGACGCGTGGAGTCCACGCTCGACACCTATCTCGCGGCGATCGAGGCCCGGCCTCAGGTCTACCGCTTCCTGATGCACCCGTCCGACGACTCGGCCCCCTCGACCGAGCAGGGCTTCGATGTCGGCCGGCACTCCGCGCCGCTGCTGCGGCGGCTCGGCGAGGAGCTCGCCCTGGTGATCGCCGAGCGGGTGGACCTGGGTCCCGACAGCGAGGCGATGGCCCGCATCTGGGGCCATGGCATCGTCGGCATGATGCATGCCGCAGGTGACTGGTGGTTGGGTGAACGCCCTTGTTCGCGCGAGCAGTTGGTGCGCAGCCTGGCGGATCTGCTGTGGGGCAGGCTGGCCGCCGCGGGCGACCGGCCCGGGGGCCCCGGGTTCTGAGCGAGGGTGCGGTCAGCGGCCGGGAGCCCAGGGCGCCCGGCGGACCGCGCGCAGAGCTCTCGCCCGGCGCAGCCCGGTGAGCCGGTCCGTGTAGACCGCGCCTTCGAGGTGGTCGCACTCGTGCTGCAGGCAACGGGCGAAGAAACCGGTCCCGGTGACCCGCACCGGCTCACCCGCCACGTTCACGCCCTCGACGACGGCGCGGTCGAAGCGCGGGGTGCCGGCCTCCATACCGGGCAGCGAGAGACAGCCCTCCGGGCCGCGCACGGTGATGCCGTCCGCCTCGACCAGCTTCGGATTGACGAGATGTCCGAGATGCCGGACGTCGTCGTCGTCCGGGCAGTCGTAGACGAACACCCGCAGCGGAACGCCGACCTGATTGGCCGCGAGCCCGACCCCCTGGGCCGCGTACATGGTGGCGTACATGTCCTCGACGAGGCGTGCGAGCGAGGGACCGAAGTCCGTGACGGGTTCGCAGGCATCGCGCAGGACCGGATCACCGAGCAGACTCATGGCACGAATCAGTCCGGAACTGCCGGGGATCGGGCGGTTTCGCATGGCGGCAATCGTACGTTCCACGTGACCTCCGCGTTCCCGACGGTGCCACCGTGCGGTCACCGCGCCGGACATCGATAGGCTGGGCGCGGACCGATGCAAGGAGGATCTAGGACGATGGCAGGCAACACGGAGCCGTTGTCGCCGCGGGCCAAGCTGGCCGTGACGGCGGGTAAGGCCGCGGCGGCGGTGTCGCGCGCCGCGGGGCGCGGCAGCGGATCGGTGATCGGCGGCCGGGTGGCGCTCAAGCTCGACCCCGACCTGCTGGGGCGGCTGGCGCAGCACCTGGACGTGATCCTCGTGTCGGCGACGAACGGCAAGACGACGACGACGCGGCTGATCGCCGAGGCGCTGCGGGCCGCGGGCCCGGTCGTGTCGAATGCGCTCGGCGCGAACATGCCGGCGGGCATCACCTCGGCACTGGCGGGCGGCTCGGACGCGAAGTACGGCGTCATAGAAGTCGACGAGAAGTATCTCGCCGGGGTCGCACGCGACACGACACCGAAGGTGATCGCGCTGCTCAACCTCTCCCGCGACCAGCTGGACCGCGCCGCGGAGACCCGGATGCTCGCGGAGAAGTGGCGTGAGGGGTTGTCCGGCTCGAAGGCCGTGATCGTCGCGAACGCCGACGATCCGCTGATCGTGTGGGCGGCGTCCTCCTCCCCCAATGTGGTGTGGGTGGCAGCCGGCCAGGCATGGAAGGACGACGCCTGGTCCTGCCCGTCCTGCGGCGGTGTGATGCAGCGCCCCGGCGACGACTGGTTCTGCGGCGAGTGCGGATTCCGTCGCCCCGCCCCCAGCTGGGTGCTGCACGGCGACTACGTGCTGGATCCGCACGGCTCGGCGTGGCCGATCCATCTCCAGCTGCCCGGCCGCGCCAACAAGGCCAACGCCACCAGCTCCGCCGCCGTGGCCGCCGTCTTCGGTGTGCCGCCGCAGGTGGCGCTGGAGCGCATGTATCAGGTGCAGGCCGTCGCGGGCCGCTACGACGTGGTCGGATTCCTCGGCCGTGAGCTGCGGCTGCTGCTGGCGAAGAACCCGGCGGGCTGGCTGGAAACGTTCTCCCTGATCGACCCGCCGCCCACCCCGGTGATCCTCTCCGTCAACGCCCGTGGCGCCGACGGCACGGACACGTCATGGCTGTGGGACGTGGACTACACCCAGCTGGCCGGTCACCCGATCTTCGTGCTCGGTGACCGCAAGCTGGATCTCGCGGTCCGTCTCGAAGTGGCCGGTCTCGACTTCCGGGTCTGCGAGAACCTCGACGAGGCCGTTCAGCAGGCACCGCCCGGCCGGATCGAGGTCATCGCCAACTACACCGCCTTCCAGGACCTGCGCCGTCGTGTCGGCAACTGAACCCGGCCCCGGCCACCTCCGGAGAGGACGAAGCATGAGCAACAACGGTCTGCGTCTGGTCTGGGTCTACCCCGACCTGCTCAGCACCTACGGCGACCAGGGCAACGCGCTCGTGGTGGAGCGCCGGGCCCGGCAGCGCGGACTCGACGTGCAGCGCGTCGACGTCCGCAGCGACCAGCCGGTGCCGACGTCCGGCGACATCTATCTGATCGGCGGCGGTGAGGACCGGCCGCAGCGTCTCGCAGCGGAGCGGCTGCGCCGCGACGGCGGGCTCAGCCGGGCCGCGTCCAACGGCGCGATCATCTTCTCGGTCTGCGCCGGGTACCAGATCCTCGGCCACGAGTTCATCAACGACCTCGGGGAGCGCGAGCCCGGTCTCGGGCTGCTCGACGTGGTCTCCACCCGTGGCGACGGGGCCCGGTGCGTCGGTGACGTACTGGCCGACATCGACCCGCACCTCGGCCTGCCGCCGCTGACCGGTTTCGAGAACCACCAGGGCATCACCCATCTCGGCCCGACGGCACGGCCGTTCGCCCGGGTGCAGTTCGGCCGGGGCAACGGCACCGGCGACGGCACCGAGGGCGCGTACAACGACACCGTCTTCGGCACGTACATGCACGGGCCCGTGATGGCACGCAACCCGCTGATCGCGGATCTGCTGCTGAAGCTGGCGCTCGATGTCAACGCACTGCCCCCGACGGACGACCGCTGGTACGAGGCACTGCGCGCCGAGCGCATCGCCTCGGCGACCCAGCCCGCCTGATGAGGCGTATTCAGCTCAGCTGAGCGGCGTCCAGCAGGCGGACGGCCGGTTCGGTCCCGCCACCCTGCGCCGGTAGGGTGGCGGGGAACCAACCGGACGACGTGGTCCGGTCGTCGGCCCACGTTGCAAAGGTTTCCCGGGCAATGCGAATTGGTGTGCTCACCTCCGGCGGCGACTGCCCCGGCCTCAACGCCGTCATCCGCTCCGTCGTCCATCGCGCGGTGGTCGACCACGGCGACGAGGTCATCGGCTTCCACGACGGGTGGAAGGGGCTCCTCGACTGCGACTACCGCAAGCTCGACCTCGACGCGGTCGGCGGCATCCTCGCCCGCGGCGGTACGATCCTCGGCTCCTCCCGGGTCCAGCCCGCCCATCTGCGGGGCGGCGTCGAACAGGCCAGGGGCCATGTCGCCGACCTCGCTCTCGACGTGATCATCCCGATCGGCGGCGAGGGCACGCTGAAGGCGGCCAATCTGCTCTCCGAGGCGGGACTGCCGATCGTCGGGGTGCCGAAGACGATCGACAACGACATCGCCTCCACCGATGTGACCTTCGGATTCGACACCGCCGTCGGCGTCGCCACCGAGGCACTCGACCGGCTGAAGACGACCGCCGAATCGCACCAGCGGGTGCTGATCGTCGAGGTCATGGGCCGCCACACCGGCTGGATCGCCCTGCACTCGGGCATGGCCGCCGGTGCGCACGCCATCGTCGTGCCGGAGCGCCCCTTCGACATCGATGAACTGACCGAGGTGGTCGGCAGGCGATTCTCGGCCGGCAAGAAGTTCGCGATCGTCGTCGTCGCCGAGGGCGCCAAGCCGCGCGAGGGCACGTCCATGGAGATCGAACAGGGCACCAAGGACATCTACGGGCACGAGCGGTTCGCCGGCATGGCCACGCAGCTCTCCGGCGAGCTGGAGCGGCGCCTCGGCAAGGAGGCCCGCCCGGTGATCCTCGGCCATGTGCAGCGCGGCGGCACCCCGACCGCGTACGACCGTGTGCTCGCCACCCGCTTCGGCTGGCACGCGGTGGAGGCTGCGCACCGCGGCGAGTTCGGCATGATGACGGCGCTGCGCGGGACGGACATCGCGATGGTGCCGCTGGGCGAGGCCGTGGAGACCCTGAAGACGGTCCCGGCCGAGCGGTACGCCGAGGCGGAGTGCGTGCTCTGAGCGACACCCCTGTCCGACGAACCGCCCCCGGTCGCAGCTGCGGCCGGGGGCGGTTCTACTCTGGTCGGGACAACCGGCACGAAACGGGGATGTCCCCAGCGGGAGTGAACAGATGGATCACAGCGGGCACGGCATGAACATGGATATGCCGCCGTTCACGCTGGGACGTGGGCTCCAGTTCTCCGCGGACCCGTTCTTCCTCATCGGCTGCGTCCTCGCCATCGGGCTGTACGGGTACGCCGTGCTGCGTCTGCGCGGGCGCGGGGACAGCTGGCCGGTCGGCCGGACCGTCTTCTTCGTCGTCGGTGTGCTGAGCATCGCCCTGGTCATGTGCACCAAGCTCAATGACTACGGCATGGTCATGTTCAGCGTGCACATGGTGCAGCACATGGTGATCAGCATGCTGTCACCGATCCTGCTGCTGCTGGGCGCTCCGGTGACGCTGGCGCTGCGCGCGCTCCCGGTCGCGGGGCGTGGCCGGACCGGCCCGCGCGAGCTGCTGCTCATGCTGCTGCACAGCCGCTACATGAGGGTCATCACGCATCCGGTCTTCACGATCCCGATCTTCATCGCCAGCCTGTACGCGCTGTACTTCACCCCGCTCTTCGACTTCCTGATGGGTTCGAAGACCGGGCACATCGCGATGATGGTGCACTTCCTGGCGGTCGGCCTGGTGTTCTTCTGGCCGATCATGGGCGTCGACCCGGGGCCGCACCGGCCCGGCTATGTCATGCGGATGCTGGAGCTGTTCGCCGGGATGCCGTTCCACGCCTTCTTCGGCATCGCGCTCATGATGGCGTCGACGCCGATGGTGGAGACGTACAAGCATCCGCCGGCCTCGCTCGGCATCGACGCGCTGAGCGATCAGAACTGGGCGGGCGGCATCGCCTGGGCCTTCAGCGAGATCCCGTCGGTGCTGGTACTGATCGCGCTGGTCTTCCAGTGGTACCGCTCCGAGCAGCGGACGGCGAAGCGCTCCGACCGGGCGGCCGACCGGGACGGGGACCAGGAGCTGCAGGCGTACAACGCCTATCTCGCCTCGTTGCAGGCGCGCGGGCAGTAGCGGCGGGCATGCCTCCCGGGTGACGATGGCCTCCACGGCCGTGTGGCCGGCGAGGAGGGTGCGGGCATGTCCGGATCCACGAAGACCATGGGAATGATCACCGTGGTGGCCCTGGTCGTGGTCACCTGCTACACGGTGGCGCTGGGCAGCAGCGGCTGGCTCTGGTTCGGGTGGGTGGTGCTCGGTCTGATCACCCTCGCAATGGCCGCGACGCGCGAGTCCTGAGCCGGGCCTCCCACCCGGCTCGGGACGACCGGAGTCAGAAGCGGAAGACCGGCCCGGTGAGCGTGTCCGCCTCACAGGCGCTGGGGAACGTCTTTTGCCAGCTGACGGGGCGCCCGTCCCACGTGCCGGTGGCCGTGACCGTCACCGGGTCGTACTCCTTGGTGCACAGGTGCGGGTCGCCGGGCAGACGGTCCAGGTCGCCGGCCGCCGCCACGAGCGCCGCGCAGGCGGTTGCCGCGTGGGGATGGCGCGCGTCCGGGGCGGGCGGGCAGGACAGCGCGACACCACGGATCCAGGTGTTCTCGCTGCCCGAGACCATGAGGAAGAGGCCGCGGTCCGACGCGGGTTCCTCGGACCGGGCAGCGGCAGCGGGCACCGTGACGGTCAGGGTGAGCAGGGCGGCGACGGCAAGGCTCGCGCACAGGCGCATCGGGGATCTCCTGTGTCTCGGGGGGCGGGGTGGTCCGGGCTCGGGCCGGGTGCGTCTCAGCCGCCCGTCCCAGCCACCCTGAGATCCCGCTTCGGGACCCCCGCAAGGTGATCCCGGAAGTCCGCGCCGGGCAAGGAGCCGCGCCGCCGGTCCCACGGTCCGGGGCCGTCGGCGGGTCCGGCTGGAGTACCGCTCCGAGAGAGTGCTGCGCCCGGACGGATTCGGCCGGTGCGTCCCCCCGAGCGCCTGCCGTTTCTCCTGCCGCGCGGCCCTGATGTTCGGCCGAGGTGCCGCCGCGACGGCGGCCGGATCCGAGGAACTCTTGTGATGGGGAACCACGTCAGGCCGGCCGTCGTCGTGATCGAGATGTACATCTGCACCATTCACCCGTACCTGAAGGGGTGACTCGTCGTCCGGTGACGCGCACCTGTCCCCGCGCGGGCGGAACACAGAGGACGGGCCCCGACCCACCTTTCCCACCTGCTGTTGTACGCCAGGGGGCCGATCCCCGCCGGGCCTTCACGTTGCCGAACCCGTAAAGCAGTTGTGGTTTGACTCTTGACAGGTGCGCATCACCACGCCATCTTGGGAGCGCTCCCACAATCAAGACTTGCACACAACGGCCGTCGCGCACCTCGACGGTGATGAATCCGCCGCGACATCGGAGGGCGCCACGGTCGCCGCCGGCGTGGACGACTATGTCAACGGGGGCCGCGTCGACCGGCGCATCCACGCGGGCAACTGGTGCAACCAGAGCGGCGCGGGCATCGGCGAGCGGCCGACCAGCGCCCCCGAGCCCGGTATCGACGCCTATGTCTGGGCGAAGCCGCCGGGCGAGTCGGACGGCAACAGCCAGCCCATCGACAACGACGAGGGCAAGGGCTTCGACCGGATGTGCGACCCCACGTACACCGGTAACGGCCGCAACGGCAACAACCTGACGGGCGCCCTGCCGAACTCCCCGCTCGCGGGGCACTGGTTCTCCGCGCAGTTCCAGGAACTGCTGCGCAACGCCTACCCGCCGCTGAGCGGCAGCGGCGGTGGCGACGACACCCAGGCGCCGACCGCACCCACGGGTCTGAAGGTCACGGGAAGGACGAGTGGCAGTGTCTCGCTGTCCTGGACGGCGTCGACCGACAACGTCGGTGTGACCGCGTACGACGTCTATCGCGCGGGAGTCCGGGTTGGCTCCTCCGCGTCGACCTCCTACACGGACACGGGTCTGACGGCCTCGACCACGTACAGCTACACGGTCAGGGCCCGGGACGCGGCCGGTCATGTCTCAGCGGCCTCCGCGGCGGTCTCGGCCACGACCGACCAGGGCGGCTCCACCGGCGGCGGCACGCTCAAGGTCCAGTACAAGAACACCGACTCCTCGGCCACCGACAACCAGATCCGGATGGGTCTGCAGCTGGTCAACACCGGGACGGGTGCGGTGGATCTGTCGACGGTGAAGGTGCGGTACTGGTTCACGCCCGAGGCCGGTGCGAGCACCTTCGGCACCGCGTGCGACTACGCGGTGCTCGGCTGCGGCAATGTGACCCACGGCGTGTCCTCCTCGGGCACTGCGGCCCCGGGGGCCAGCCACTACCTGGAGGTCGGCTTCGGCAGCGGCAGTCTGGCCGCGGGCGCCTCGACCGGGGAGATCCAGCTGCGGGTCAACAAGAGCGACTGGTCGAACTTCGACGAG
Source organism: Streptomyces sp. NPDC014727 (assembly GCF_043083485.1). Taxonomy (NCBI): domain Bacteria; kingdom Bacillati; phylum Actinomycetota; class Actinomycetes; order Kitasatosporales; family Streptomycetaceae; genus Streptomyces; species Streptomyces sp. NPDC014727. The sequence goes on from NZ_JBIBYR010000045.1 coordinate 29,263, forward strand.
ACCGACGACTACAGCCACGCCACCAACACCACCTACGCCGACGCCTCGAAGGTCGCCGTCTACACGGCCGGCACCCTCGTCTGGGGCACCGCTCCCTGACCCGGTCCCCTGTCGCCGTCCGGACGGACGGCGACAGGGCCGGGGCACCGGGCCGGGGACGGGCCCGGCACGGTCGCCCCCTGCCGCTCCCCTGGCAGGGGGCGACCGGTGTGTCTCAGGCGGACTGGATCCCGGGCCGCCCCGCCTCGGTCACGAGTGAGGTACGGGTCGAGACGGGGGCTCCGGGGGTGGTGACGTACGGAAGCACCCGGAAGTCCGCACGGCAGCGCTCCGGGGTCAGCGAGCAGCGCACGTAGCCGCGCTGGAAGTTGGTGAACTTGATGTGCTCGTTGGCCGCGAGCAGTCGGGCGCCGGAGGGGTCCAGATCCATCCCGTCCTTCGTGGTGGAGATGGAGGAGCCGACGAACTCGACGCCGAGCGTGGGCGATCCGGGGTCGTCGAAGTCCTGTTTGAGATCGGCGGCGAGGTGGCGGTGCATGTCACCGGTCAGTACGACGGGGTTGCTCACGCTGCGGTCGGTGATCTCCTTGAACAGCCGTCGGCGCGCGTCCACGTAGCCGTCCCAGAAGTCCATCACGAAGGCCTGGCCGGGGCCGGGGTCGGTGTCGACCTGGGTCACGGGAATCTGTTGGGAGATCATGTTCCAGGTCGTGTCGGAACGTCCGAGGCCGTTGTAGAGCCACTGCTCCTGTTCGGGGCCGAGGATCGTACGGCCGGGTTCGAGCCGTTCGTCGCAGCCGCTCTTCGTCCCGTCGCCGCAGGGCTGGTCGTCGCGGAAGAGCCTCGTGTCGAGGATGTGGAACGTGGCCATGCGGCCGTAGCGCAGACGGCGGTACATCCGGGCCTCGAAGCCGTTCGGTTTGTTCGGCAGTCGCAGCGGCAGGTGTTCGTAGTACGCCTGGAAGGCAGCCGCGGCGCGCTGCCGGAAGACCGCCGGGTCCTGGTCGGGCTCGTTGTCGGCCTTGGACTTGTCGCGTGCCCAGTTGTCCTCGACCTCGTGGTCGTCCCAGACGACGGCGAACGGGTGGACCCGGTGGGCGGCGATGAGATCGGGGTCGAAGCGGTGCAGGGCGTGACGGTTGCGGTACTGGACGAGGTCCATCGGCTCGGGGCGCAGTTCGGCGGCGACGGGGACGTTGCGTACACCGCCCATGGCGTCGATGGCGTTCTCGTAGATGTAGTCGCCCAGATGCAGGATCAGGTCGACGTCCTCCTCGGCGAGGTGCCGGTAGGCCGTGTAGAAGCCTTCGAACCACGCCTGGCAGGAGACGAAGGCGAAGTCGAGCTCCTTGGGGCGGCTGTGCGGCGGGGGTGCGGTGCGGGTGCGGCCGACGGGGCTGTGCACGCCGCCGGCGCGGAAGCGGTAGTAGTAGTGCCGGCCCGGCTGGAGTCCGGAGACCTCGACGTGGACGGAGTGGGCGAGCTCGGGCACCGCGCGGGTGCGGCCCCGGCGTACGACGGAACGGAAGCGTTCGTCGCGGGCGACCTCCCACTGGACGTCGACGGAGTACGGCGGCATGCCTCCGGCGCCGTCGGGAGCCAGGGGCTGGGGCGCGAGGCGGGTCCACAGCACGAATCCGTCGGGCCAAGGATCGCCGGAGGCGACTCCCAGGGTGAACGGGTCCTCGTGGAAGGGCGTGTCACCCCAGGCACTGCCCGCCGACAGGCCGGCCGCGGCAAGTGCCATCCCGACCGTTCCACCGAGCATCGCCCGTCTCTTGAACCCTCCGGCGCCGCCTGGCCCACTGTTCATTGGCATGAGACTCGTCCCTTCGTCGGGCGGGATCCCGTCCGGTACGAGGTGGGATCGGCACGTGATTTCACGTCCACCCATGTGGTAATCACAGGCTGAATATCACAGGGGAATCGCGTGCCACAAGACCACACGCGGGTGGTCACAATGCCGTTCACAGTCGGTTAGTTGGGGATACATCCCCCTTCTTCGAGGCGACCGAGGGAGGGGTCGGCAGCACCCTTGACACCTCTGAGGGGGCCTCATAGTCTCCACGCCACAGAATTAACGTTAGATTTCACATGAGGAAAATCGGTGCGACGGAAGGACGTGCTCGTGTCCGGTTCCTCGGCGGCGGACGTGTCCGCCCCCGGCCCCGCCGGGGGCACAGCGGCCGACACTCCCGGAAACCGGGCGCTGCGGCCCTTCGGCCTGCGGTGCGAGCACCGCGCCACCCCGCTCGGGATCGACGAACCGGCACCCCTGCTCTCCTGGCGGCTGGCCTCCGAGCACCGCGGGGACGACCCCGTGGCCTATCGGGTCCATGTCGCCGAACACCCCGAGAACCTGGACGAAGGCGGTCAACTCCTCTGGGACACGGGACGGGTGTCCGACCCCGGCGCGATCGCCGTCCAGTACGCCGGCCCCGCGCTCCGGGGCCGCACGCGCTATCACTGGCGGGTCTCCGTCTGGCGGGGCGGCCCCTCCGCGCCCACCGAGGCGACGTCCTGGTTCGAGACGGCCTTCACCGACGCGGGGGCATGGCGGGCGTCGTGGATCACTCACGACCCGCATCGGGTCGACGTCATGGACGCCCCCACCGAGGGCGAGTTCGCCCTCGACGACCACGGGCTCTCCCCGTGCCCCGTGCTGCGGCGCACCTTCACCGGCTCGCCCGGCACACGCGCCCGGCTCCATGTCAGTGCGCGCGGCCTGTACGAGGTCCGGCTCAACGGCGTTCGGGTCGGTGACGCCGAACTCGCACCCGGCTGGACCGATTACCGCAGACGCGTCCAGTACCAGACGTACGACGTGGGCGAGTTGCTGCGTGAGGGGGAGAACGTTCTCGCCGCGACCCTCGCCGACGGCTGGTGGAGCGGATTCGTGGGCTTCGAACCGCGCAGGGCCGGAGCCCACTACGGCTCGTTCCCCCAGTTCCTGGCCGAACTCCACCTCACCGGCCCGGACGGCCGCAGTACCGCGATCGTCACCGACGACAGCTGGCGCACCGGCACGGGAGTCGTCCGTCACGCGGATCTGCTGATGGGCGAGTGCCATGACCTGCGGCACGCGGCCGACGGCTGGGAGCTGCCCGGGTTCGACGACTCCGGATGGCCCCCGGCCCTGATCACGGGCACCGATCACCGATTGCTCGTGGCGTCCGTGGACGAGCCCGTACGGGCGATGGCCGAACTGCGCCCGTGCTCGGTCACCCGAACGTCACCGGACACCCATCTCGTCGACTTCGGCCAGAACCTCGCCGGACGGGTGCGGCTGCGGATCGCCCGACTGGCCCCCGGGGCCCGGGTGGTGATCCGGCACGCCGAGGCGCTGGACGCCTCGCATCGCCTGTACACGGCCAATCTGCGCACCGCCGCCGCGACCGATGTGCTCGTCGGGGACGGCCGCCGCGACATCGTGTTCGAACCACGCTTCACGTATCACGGCTTCCGTTATGCCGAGATCAGTGGCGTCCCCGAGCTGACCGAGTCCGATGTCGTCGCCGTGGCTCTGCACAGCGACACCCCGTGGGCGGGCGAATTCGACTGCTCGGACGCCGAGCTCCGACAACTCCACGACTGCGTGGCGTGGGGACAGCGCTCGAACTTCGTCAGTGTGCCCACGGACTGTCCGCAACGTGACGAGCGGCTCGGCTGGCTGGCCGACGCGCAGGTGTTCCTGCCCACGGCCGCGCTGAACGCCGACGTCGCCGCGTTCTTCACGAAGTGGCTGCGCGATGTCGATGACGCCCGTACGCCCGACGGCGGCTTCACCAATGTCGCCCCGCGCCTCGTGGGGGTCGCCGACGAAGGAGCGCCCGGCTGGGGCGACGCGGGTGTGATCATCCCGTGGCACCTCTACCGCACCTACGACGACCCGCGGTTCCTCGAACGGGCGCTGGCCGGCATGTGCGCCTGGGTCGACCTGATTCATCGTCACAACACGGAACTGGTCTGGCGCAGGCGGGTGGGTCCGCACTTCTCCGACTGGCTCGCCCCCGGCACCCCCACCCCGCGCGACGTCGTCGCCACGGCCTACTTCGCGCACAGTGCCCGCCTCACGGCGCGGGCGGCCGATGTCCTGGGGCGGAACGAGGCCGGGAACCACTATCACCGGCTGGCCGACGACATCCGCCACGCGTTCACCGAGCATTTCGTCACCGTGGACCGGGGCCTCGACGGGCTCCCCGCCGTGCGTGTCGCTGGAGACACCCAGAGCGGATATCTCCTCGCGCTGGGCTTCGAGTTGCTGCCTGCGGAGCTGGTCGACCCCGCCGCGCGCCGCCTCGCCGAACTCATCGAGTCGGCCGGTCCCGCCCTGCTGACCGGCTTTCTCGGGGTCGCGCTCGCCGCGCCCGTCCTCGACGCGCACGGCCGGGCCGATCTCGCCCATGCTCTTCTGCGCCGCGACGACGTCCCCTCGTGGCGGTTCCCGCTGCGGCACGGCGCCACCACGATCTGGGAACGCTGGGACGGGTGGACACCCGGGGCGGGGTTCCGTGCTCCGTCGATGAACTCCTTCAACCACTACGCGCTCGGCTCGATCGGCGAATGGCTCTACCGCGGTGTCGCGGGCCTGGACCAGGCACCGGACTCCACCGGATACCGCCATCTGCGGGTACGGCCCCGTCCCGGCTCCCTGCGACACGCGAGCGCCCGTCACGCATCGGTCCGCGGCACCGTCGAGGTGGCCTGGGAAAGGAACGGCGACCGGCTCACCCTGCGCGTACGGGTGCCGCCCGGCGCCGTCGCCGACGTGCACGTGCCGACCACGGACCCCTGCTCGGTCCATGAATCGGAGGCGGTCCCGAGCGCCGACGACCCCCACGTCACGTTGATCGCGACCCGCCCCGACCACGTTCTCTATCGCGTGTCCTCGGGCGTCTACCGCTTCACCGCGGCCTGTCCGCCGGCCGACGGCCCCGCCGGGACGCCGCACGCGGAATGTCTTCGACCGTCGCCCACCCCGAGCCCACGTACACCAGGACCGGCGGCGAAACCATCGTTCGCCCGTTCGCACGAGGAGGACACACCATGACGACGGGTTCTCACAGCCAGGCGGGCCGGAGCACGGTCGGACGCCGGGGATTCCTCCGGATCGGGGGCGGGGTCGCGGCACTCGCCGCTCTTCCCCCCGCGCTGACGGCCTGCTCCGATTCGAGCGGAGCCTCCGGCAAGCTGCGCATCGTCGGCGTCGCCGACCAGCAGAAGCCGATCGAGGAGCTCGTCGGGCTGTACCGCACGTCCCGTCCCGGCGACGGGTTCTCCACCTCCTTCGCCCCCACGGACCAGGTACAGACGGTGGTGCGCACCCAGCTCGCCGGGGGCAACGCCCCCGATGTGCATGTGCTCTATCCGGGCAGCGGCAGTGCCATGTCCATGGTCGAGCTGGCCAAGGACGGGCTGCTCGCCGACCTCAGCGGCCAGCCGTGGACCGAGGAGGTCCCGGCGAACTTCCATCCGGCGTACCGGTACCAGGGCAAGACGTATCTGTATTCGGCGGGCAGCAGCGTCATCGGCGCGATCTACAACAAGAAGGCCTTCGCCAAGGCCGGGGTCCGGCCGCCCGGGACGTGGGGCGAACTGCTGGACGTCTGCGCCAGGTTGAAGGCCAAGGGCGTGATCCCGATCGCGCTCGGCGCACAGACTCCCTGGGTCACCCAGCTGATCACCTACGCACTGGTGCCCAACGCGGTCTACGCGAAGAACCCCGGCTTCGACGCCGAGATGGCCGCGGGAAGGGCTCATTTCCGCGGCTCCGGGTGGGCCGACGCGATGGGCAAGTACAAGGAGTTGCAGCGCCGGGGCTTCTTCAACGACAACCCCAACGGGACGACGTACGAGCAGCAGACCTCGATGGTCGCGAGCGGCAAGGCGGCCATGGCGGTCCAGGTCTCCGCCGTGCTCGCCAACTTCCGGCAGGCCACCGGGACACCGGACGATCTCGGCATGTTCCCGTTCCCCGGCGGTGACGACGCGGCGCGTCTGTGGATCCCGGCCGGCATCGTCGTCGGTCTCGGTGTCTCCGCGCGGTCCAAGAAGGCAGCCGGGGCGAAGGCCTTCATCGAATTCCTCGGGGAACAGAAGAACGTCGACCGCTGGGCGCAGTCCGTGGCCGCGATCCCGTTCAAGCGCGACGCGTCGACGAGGATCGACCCCGTCCTCGACGGCTTCCTGCCCGTCATCGACGACAACCGGGCCGTCCCGTTCATGGACCAGAGCTGGCCCAACGCCGAGGTGCAGCCTGCCCATTTCGCCGCCGTACAGAACCTGCTCGCGGGCAGGACGGATGTCGACGGCGCGCTGGGACAGATGGACGAGGCCTACGGGAAGAAGTCGTGACGAGGACCTCCGAGAGGCCGGTCCCCGGCACGGCCGGCAAGGTCGCGGCCCCGCCCGCCGAACCGGTCCGCCGCGTCCGGCACCGCGATCACTCCACCCCGCCGTGGATCTTCGTGGTCCCGGCGCTCGTCGTGTACGGCGTCGTCGTCCTGTACCCCAGCCTTGCCGGGGTGATGTACGCCTTCACCGACTGGTCCGGCATCGGCGGCTTCTCCTTCATCGGGCTGGACAACTTCCGCACCCTGCTCGACGACGGCCGGGCCCTGGAGTCCGTCGGCAACACCCTGCTGCTCACCATCGCCGTGGTCGTCGTCCAGAACGGCGTCGGCCTGTTGCTCGCGCTCGGCGTCCACACCCACATCAGGTCGCGCGCACTGCTGCGGCTGATCTTCTTCGCGCCCGCCGTCGTCAGCCCCGTCATGGTCGCGATCCTGTGGAAGTACGTCTACAACCCCGAGAACGGCGCGGGCCTCAACGGCGTCCTCGGTGCGATCGGACTCGGCGGTCTGCGTCAGGACTGGCTCGGCGATCCCTCGCTCGCCCTGTGGTCCGTCGCGGCGATGGTCGTGTGGCAGTACGCCGGCTACTCGATGGTCGTCTTCCTCGCCGGTCTCCAGGGCGTCCCGGCCGAACTCCACGAGGCCGCGAGGATCGACGGCGCCGATTCCTGGCAGCGCTTCCGCCATGTCACCTGGCCGCTGCTGGCCCCGGCCCTGACGATCAACCTCATGCTGTCCACCATCGGCGGTCTCAAGCTCTTCGACCAGGTCTACGCCGCCACCAACGGCGGCCCCGGCACCGCGAGCGAGACGCTGTCGACCGTGCTGTACAAGGAAGCTTTCGTGTACGGGAAGTTCGGCTACAGCACCGCCGTCGCTCTCGTCCTCGCGTTGTTCGTCGCCGCGGTCTCGCTGGTCCAGCTCCATCATCTGCGCGCGAGGGAGGTCACCGCGTGAGCACCGCACCGCCCCGAGGACCCGTGGGACGGAAACCCGAGCGCGCAGGGCGCCGACCGCGCTACGGGCGATACGTCCTCGAACTGGTCATGATCGCGGTCGCCGTGGTGTTCCTGTTCCCGGTGTACGCCCTGATCACCCTGGCGATGAAGGACCCCCGGCAGATCTCGGACTCCCCCCTCTCGCTCCCCTCCCCGCCCACTTTCGCCAACTTCGGCCATGCCTGGTCCTCCGCGTCCCTGGGACCCGCCCTGCTCAACAGCACGATCATCACCGTCGCGAGTCTGCTGCTGCTCGTCGTCCTGGGTTCCACGGGGGCCTACTGCCTCGCGCGCCGCGCCCGCGGCCTCGGCTACGGGGTGTACATCCTCTTCCTGCTGGGCATCGTGCTGCCCTTCCAGCTCGGCATGATTCCGCTCTACGAACTCGTCGACGACCTGGGCTGGCTGGGCACGTACCAGGGCATGGTGTTCTTCTACACCGGCATCCAACTGCCCTTCACCGTCTTCCTCTACACGGGATTCATCCGGGCTCTGCCGCAGGACTACGCACAGGCCGCGCTCATCGACGGCTGCAACCACCGGCAGGCGTTCACCCGGATCGTCTTTCCCCTGCTGCGCCCGATCACCGGCACTGTGATCATCCTGAACGCCGTGTTCGTCTGGAACGACTTCTTCACCCCACTGCTGTACCTGGGCGGCTCCGACAAGGAGACCGTGCCCGTCGGTGTGTTCGCGTTCGTCGGTCAGTACGTCTCCGACTACGGCCTCGTCTTCGCCGGACTGGTACTGGCGGCGCTGCCGATCCTGGTGGTGTTCGTACTTCTCCAGCGTTATGTGATCAAGGGCTTCGCGGGCGGTCTCAAGGGCTGAGGACATCTCATGACACACCCGGTGCATCCGTCGCTCCCCCCGAGCATCGCCGCGATCCTCGCGGAACCCCCGCCTGCCTTCTCGCCCACGGCCATCTGGTGGTGGAGCGGGGAACGGCTCGACCGCACACGGCTGCGGACCCAGCTGGAACGGTTCGCGGAAGGCGGCGTGCACAACCTCGTGCTCCTCAATCTGGCGCCGTCGGGCCCCCTGTTCGGCTCCGACGCCGACGACCCGCCTTTCATGTCCGACGCGTGGTGGGATCTGCTCGACGGCGTGTGCGACGACGCCGGCGAACTCGGCGTCAGCCTGTGGTTCTACGACCAGCTCGGCTTCTCCGGCGCGGACCTGCAGGCGCGTCTGGTCGACGAACACCCCGCGCACGCCGGCCGTCGGCTCGTCCGACTGTGTGCCGTCGTCGATTCCGCGGCGATGCCGACCGCAGTGCTGCGGTGTCCCCCGGACGGACGCCCGCTGGCGGGCCGCGCCGAACCGGTCGACGCCGCCGGCCGGATCGTCGGCCCGGCGGTCCCGGTCTCGGTGGACGACGGGGTGGTACGGGCGCCGGGCGCGGGCCGGTGGCGCCTGACTCTCCATCATCATGTGCCGCTCGGCTTCGACTACCTCGGCACCCGGGCGTGTGCGGCGCTGCTGGACCGGGTGCACGGGGAGTTCGAGCGCCGGCTGGGCGACCGGCTGGGTACCGTCGTCGTCGGCTCGTTCCAGGACGAGCTGCCGTCCCTGCCCACCTGGTCCCCCGGTTTCGCCGACGCCTTTCTCCGTCTGCGCGGCTACGACATCACCGCACGGCTCGACACCCTGTACGACGACAGCACGGATGCGGACGCCCACCGGGTCCGGCGCGACTACCAGGTGACCCGCGCCGAACTGGCCGAGGAGGCGTTCTTCCGGCCGCTGGCCGCCTGGCACGACCGGCACGGCCTGCTCATCGGCTGCGACCAGCAGGACCCGGCGCGTGCCGGACACCCCGTCGCCGGCGTGCAGTTGTACGCCGACTACGCCCGCACGCACCGTTGGTTCTCGGCCCCCGGCTCCGACCACCACGGGGACGCCCGCATCCACTCCTCGCTCGCCCATCTCCACGGCCGCCCCCGCACCTGGATCGAGGCCTTCCACTCCACCGGCTGGGGCGGCACGCCGGAGGAGACGTTCGACTGGCTGCTGCCGTGGCTCCGCGCCGGAGCGACTCTCTACAACCCGCACGCCGTCTACTACACGACCAAGGGCAGCTGGTGGGAGTGGGCACCGCCCGCGACCGACTGGCGTCAGCCGTACTGGCGCCACCATCGTGTCTTCGCCGATGCCGTGACCCGGCTGTGCGCGATCCTGAGCCTCGGCCGCCATCTGTGCGACACCGCGATCCTGCTGCCGACCACCACGGCCCAGGCCGGTACCGCGCCGGACGGAATCACGGACGCGGCGAGGCGGGCCCAGGCGACGTATCTGGAACTCGTCGGCGACATGGCCTGGTTCCGCACCCGTCCGGGCCTCATGGACCGACTCGGCCTCGACGCCGACGTCATCGACGACACGTCCTTGGCACGCGCCCGGGTCGCGACCTGTGACGGCGACGTGCGGCTGAGGGTCGCGAACGAGGCGTACACCACGGTCGTGCTGCCCGCGTGCACGGTCCTGGAACAGGAGACGGCACGGCGTCTCGTCGAATTCGTCCGGGCCGGTGGGACGTTGATCGCGGTTGGCGCCCTCCCCGAACACGTCGTCGGCCCCGGCCCGGACACGGTGCCGGCCGAGCTGCGCGCGTGCTTCGCGGACGGCAGGGCCCTCTTCGCCACCGGAACGGACGATCCGGCGGGTTCACTGGCCGCCGCGCTCACGGGACCGCACCCGGTGGTCCGGGCTCCGGTCCCCGCACTCGCGCGTCGCGCGGAGGGCGCCACGGTCGTGTTCCTGACCGCGGGATCCCCACGGGCCACCCGGGCGGCCGTCGCGGCACCCGACGAGCGCGGTGCCGCACTGGGCTGGCTGGATGCCCGGTACGACTTCGACCCCGACCGCTACGCGCGCCGCGCACGGGTACGGGTGCGGGTGCCGGACGCGGTGGGCCCGGCCCTCCTCGTCGACCCCTTCGGCGGTACGCCCCGGACGTTGCCGGTACGGCCCGTCGACGACGACGCCGGATACGTCGAGGTCGACGTGCCCTTCGACCGGGGGCCCGCGGCGTTGCTGGTGTTTCCGGACCGCGCCCCGGAGGCGGCCCCGACCGAGGTGTCCAAGGCACCCGGTGTCGCGGCGGCCGCCGTCACCATCGGGATCCCTCCGGAAGCGGAGTGGGACATGACACTCGTCCCGACCCTCGACAACACCTGGGGCGACTTCGCCCGGCCCGCCACCGGCCCGCCCGGCGGCCCGGCCGTCACCGAGTGCCGGACCTTCCGGCACCGGGTGGAAGCGGCCGGGGAGGACGGCGTACGGGAGGGCTGGGCCATGCCGGGCCGAGCCGACGAGCAGGCCGGGGACACGGTCCACGCGACCTTCGGTCCGCACGCGCTGCTGCTCCGCGACGGCGCCAAAACCGACGGCGCGTCGGCCCTCGCGTGGTCCGACACCCTGGGAGTGCGCAAGGACCCTGTCCACCGTGCCGTGCTGGGGCCCAAGGGACATGTGCCGGAGGAGTTCGTACTCATCGGCCCCTCGGCCGCCGGACGGATGGCGCTGCTGTGCACGGAGTTGTTCCTCGACGAGGACTTCGACGGACATCTCGCGGTCGGTGCCGCGGCGGCGAAGCGGGTCCGGATCGACGGTGCGCCCGTCGCCCTGGACGACGGGGGCCACCTCGCGATGGGCCCGCTGCGAGTGGAGTCGGGCCGCCATCTGCTCGAACTGGAACTGACCCCTGATCAGGACTGCGAACTGCGGGCGCATATGGCCTTCGTACGCGATCCGGGGCGCTACCGACGCCCGGAGTGGATTCACGCTGCCGGGACGATGGGCACGACACTGCGTCTGGCGGCCCTCCCCGTCCGGGCCGTCGTCCAGGTCGCCGCGCGGGTGCCCTGCCTCCTGCGCGTCAATGGACATGTCGTGGGCAGGCAGGGCGGGTTCGATCCGTACGCCGAACACACGGTGCCCCGCGTGCGACGGCATGACGTGACGGCGGCTCTGCGCATCGGTGACAACGACATCACGGTCGATGCGTCGGGCGGCGGCGACCGCGCGGTCCTGGTGGACGCGGCCTTCGACGACGGGAACGGCGACCGGGTCGCGACCCTGCACAGCGATGCCCGGTGGTGGGCCGGGAGCGGGCGGGGACGCGTGCCGGTCGCGGTGCGTCGCGAGCCGGCGGGTGACCCGGCCGCCCTGTATCTGCGTCGCCGGCCCCATCCGCTGCCGGGCGCCGCGTGGCTGGACCCGGATGCGGACGACGGCACGGTGGTGCCGGTCCGGTTCGCCGTACCGGGGCGCCGGGGAGCGGTCGAGTGGCTGTGGTGGGAACTGCCTCCCGGAGCGGTCGGGCTGACGGTCCGCGTGTACGGCGAGGCGACGGTCTTCGTGGACGGCTCCGAGTGCGATGTGGTGGTCACCGCCATCGACGCCCGGGACATGCGGACCATCACGGTCGACCTCAAGACCGGTGCACCCTCCGGCCCTCGGACCGCGGCCCTGCGTGTCCGGACGCTTCCCGGTCGCGAGGGAGGCGCCGCCCTGGCCGGTCCGGTGCGCTGCGAGGTCGGCCCCGGGAGGATTCGCCTCGGCGACTGGGAGACGCGCGGCCTCGCCGAGTACAGCGGCGGGGTGCGGTACCGCCGATCGGTGAACGTGCCCGCAGGCGTCGCGGACGGGGCCGTTTCGCTGGATCTCGGACGGGTCCGGGGGACGGCGGAGGTGCGCGTCGGTGACGTCGCGGCCGGGGTGCGGGTGTGTTCCCCGTACGTGTTCGATCTGACGGGTCTGGTCGGGCCCGGGGCCAACACCCTCGACATCACCGTGTTCGGGACGCTGGCACCTCACCTGGACGCGGCGAGCCCGACCCACTTCGTCTTCCCCGGGCAGCGGGTCAGCGGACTGCTGGGTCCCGTCCGGCTGCGAACCGGTGGTCGCGCGGAGGGCGAGGCGCGGATGTGACACCGTCGTGGAGCCCATGCCCAGCAACGCGGGCAGCGGCGTACCCGGCGCTTCCTCCACCGCGGCGGCCGGGGGAATGTCAGTGGCGGTCGCTACGGTCGTGCCCATGGAAGGGAAATCTGCCCAGCGCTTCGATCCTCTGCCCGGACGGATCGCCCATGTCGGCGGTATCGAGTCGCTCGTACTCGATGGGCGTCGCTACTACTTCGGCTTCGACTACAGCAGCGACATCGTCCTGTCACCGCTGATCGACGACCCGGAGGCGATGGCGGCCTTCGCGAGCGAACACATGCGACAGACGACCGGCACGCATGACAAGAACCACTGGGCGAGTCTGGTCGCCGCGGCAACCGGGAGCTCGGACCTGGCAGGGGTCGCGGAGTGCGAATTCACCACCGAAGGCCTGCGCAGTGCCTTGCCGGCCCCTGAGAGCCACCTGCTCTACCTCTTGGGCGCGGCCACCGGCTGGGACGACTGGTTCGAGGAGTCTCCAGAGGCGGAACGAGCATGCGAGCGACTGGGTCTGGATGAAGAGGACTCGGAGTTCATCGACCAGTGCCTGCGGGCGGTCCAGGAGCATGGACCTCGGGCCCGGCCCGACGAGTGGGCAGTGGCCCGCTTCCACCTCGGCGCCGCGGTGCGGCATCTGCCGGGCAACTGGGAAGTCCTGTTCGCTCCCGTCGCGGAGGGCATCGCGAGCCACGAATGAGCTGCCTCTTCGAGGCGCCTGCCGCGATCCGGCACGAATCCGCCCACGTGTTCCGACCCGGCGTTCTCAGCGCGGGAGGGGTTTTCAACTGCTGGGCATCGAGGTCGGGTAGGTGAGGGTAACCATGTGCGAGTGAGTGTCGTTGTCAGGGCGTGAATCTGACGGAGTGGGCGAAGACGCAGGGTGTGCATCCGCAGACCGCGTATCGCTGGT
>NZ_JBIBYR010000046.1:0-35086 GCF_043083485.1 Streptomyces sp. NPDC014727
GCGGGTACTGGTCGGGGCGCCCGCCCCGGAGCCGTTGTTCTCCGCCGGGGGCGGCGCGCACCGCTGACGACCTCGCCCGCGATGGTCAGCGGCGTGGGGGGGGGGGGGGGGGGGGGGGGGGGGGGGGGGGGGCGCCGCCCCCCCCCCCCCCCCCCCCCCCCCCCCCCCCACCCCAGGGTGGTCTCATTTCGTGGCCGGCCGCAGCAGGTACGTCCTGCCTCGTGTGGTCGGCACCGTGATCACACCGTTGTCGTCGACCGTGTGGCCGACGTGCTTTCCGCGTCCGTCGGTGACGACGGTCTTCTTCCGCGGCCACGGACTGCGCAGCCGCAGGGATCCGCCTGCCCTGCTGGTCACCTGGACGTAGCGGACGGTGCCCCCGCGCAGCGCGGCCGAGGTCTCGAAGGCGCCGGGCAGCAGCAGGCGGTCGAAGGCGGCGTCCTGGTCGGTGGGCCAGACGGGGAAGACGACCACGACCCCGCCGAAGCTCTGCGCCAGCATGCTGTTGATGGCCTCGGTGGCGCCCGATTTCTCGATGCCGTGGTAATGGTCGTCGATCCGCAGATTGGCCGCCGTCGACTGCTTGACGACGTCCTCGAGGTGCTGGATCAAAGGCGACGCGGAGTAGCCCACCCGAGCGGCCTGCGTGAACACCTTCGGGAAGCTGTTCATCTGCCGCCAGGAGTTCATAACGTCGATGGTGTCCACGGCGATCCTGCGTTCCTGGTCCGAGGACGTGATGCCGAGGATTTCGCCGGGGTGGATGAACTCCAGGTTCACGGTGTTGTCGCCGGGCCGGATGTCACGGGTGTCGCCCTGCATCGAGCCGGGCTCCGCCAGCGCGTAGACCGTGGCACCCCGGTACGTGGTCGTGGGCTGCGCCGGCAGGTGGTCCAGGATGTTCTGCCACCGCACCCGCTTCTGCGGGTCCGTGCCCAGCACATGGCTCGCGTCGATCAGGGTGCTCAGCGTCTGCTTGAGCATGCCCAGGTCGGGCGAGGAGTTCTTGCCCCAGGTCCCCTCGTGCGGCCCGCTCCACAGCGCGTACCGCTGGGTGGCCGGGTCCCACTCCAGCCAGTGCCGGAAGAACTCCGCCACCAGCTTCAGGAAGGGGAACGCCTTGTCGCGGAGGAAGTCCACGTCCTGGGTGTGGGCGTAGTACGCGCAGAACTGGGAGGCGGCGAACAGCGAGTTGCCGACCTGCTGCCAGTATGTGTCGTCGGTGGTCGAGCCGTACGGGCCGATGCCCACCGGGAAGAGGAGGCCGTCGGGCACCCCGCCGGAGGGGAACCGCTGCGCCACATAGTCGGAGTTGACCCGGCGGAGGTCCTGCTGGGCGCGGCGCCGGGCCTCGGGGACGTAGGCGAGCATCGCGTCGTGGAACGGCAGGGCGAGTTCGGGGCGGTTGCTGGAGTAGACGCCGTAGAAGGGGGCCATGGCGTTGTAGTTGAGGTGGTAGTCGCCGTGCCACATCGCCTGGTCGGTGGTGGTCCAGATGCCGTAGAGGCCGGGGGCGATCCGGCCGGGGCGACTGGCGGCGCCGATGAAGTACTGGGCCGCGTAGTAGTAGCGCTCCAGGACCGGGCGGCCGAGGTCGACGCCGGAGGCCAGCCAGTACCGCTTCCACCAGTCGAGGTGCCGGGCCTGTGTCTGGGCGACGCCGCTGAGGGACTGGGCCGCGACTGCCGCGACCGCCGCGCTCTCGACGCCGGCCGGGTTCCGGCCGCCGCCCGCGATGCAGGTGACGATCGTCGCCGTGCTCCGGGCGGCAAGGGTGAAGCCGGTCGTGGCGGTCGCGCCCGAGACCGTGGGCGCCCCGACGGCCGCGGCCCCCAGCACCCGGGTTGCCAGTGCGGCGTGGGAAACCCACGCGCCGCCCTCGGCTGTGGAGCGCCGTGCCCACGCGGTCCCGGAGTCGGCTCCGGCGGTCGCGGGGTACCCGGAACCACCACCGGCGGCGCCCGCCCAGGTCTGCACGGCCAGCTCCACGTCTCCGGCGCCGCGTGAGGTCACCGTGGTGACGAGGGTGTTCTCGTCCGCGGAAAGCCAGGTCTCCATGTCCAGCGGGACACCGGCCATCACCACCGAGGTGGTGATCCGCGCGTCAAGGATGTGCTGGGCCTCGTGGAAGGCTCCCGGGTCGGGGGTGTCGCCCTTCGGAGCCGCGTACAGCTCGATCTGGCCGATGCGGGCGCGCGGGTTCTGCACGCTGTCGGTGGTGGTGCCCTGAGTGGGTTCGGTGATGTGCAGGCGGAGGTAGCGGG
The DNA here is from genome assembly GCF_043083485.1 of Streptomyces sp. NPDC014727. Taxonomy (NCBI): domain Bacteria; kingdom Bacillati; phylum Actinomycetota; class Actinomycetes; order Kitasatosporales; family Streptomycetaceae; genus Streptomyces; species Streptomyces sp. NPDC014727. The sequence goes on from NZ_JBIBYR010000046.1 coordinate 2,265, forward strand.
AGGTGAGCGGGGCCGCGAGATCCCGGTCGACGACCGCGGCCGTGTTACCGGTGACCGTGTCGACGTCGGTCCAGGCCGTGCCGTCGGTGCTGCTCTGGAGCCGCAGGTCCTTGGCGTCGTTCGCCTCGTTCCCGGGACGCGCCGCCGAGTCGTTGCGCACGACGTACCGGGCGACGGTCCGCTGCTCGCCGAGGTCGAGGGCGATCCACTGCGGCTTGCCGACGGCCGACACCCAGCCCTCGTAACCGGCGCCCCACGCGCCGTTGACCGCGCGGTCGGGGGTGAACGAGTTGTGCACGCTGCTCGCCGTCGCCGTGGCGCCGGACGCGAGGTCCGTGTCGCCCGCGTGTGCTGCGGCCTTCACTGTCACACCGCCGACCGGCAGGGGCCGGGGCTCCGGGTGCGCGGTCCAGAAGTCGCCCTTGGAGATGTGGAAGGTCTTCACTCCGGTGCTGCCACCGGAGGTCACGCCCACATCGCCGTTCCCGAGCAGCGCCGTCTTCGGCATGCCGTCCGTTACAGAGCCGCTGTACTCCTGGTCGCTCCACTCGGCGGTGAAGCCGGACAGCTTCGTCCGGAGCGCCGCCCACCGCTCGGCCTCCGTCGCGGGCCCGGCCGGCACGGCACCGGGGCGCTTCGCGGTCGCCGCCCAGCCGGGGGCGGAGGATGCAGCGGCCATGGCTGCCACCGCGACCGCGCCGGCGAGAACAGAACGGCGGCCAGGACGTCCCTTGTCCTCATGCTCATAGTTCATGTGCCTTCACTCTCCTAACGGTTGCGCACGGTTTTCGGGGATGGTGCAAGGAGAGGACCTCAGGACCCGAGGGCCCCCTCCGCCGCCATACGGGCGGCCCCGAGCAGGGGTGCCTCGAGCAGGTGGTCGGCAGGTACGAGGACGTGGGGCCGGGACCCGGCCGGCCCGGCCCCGGCGACGCCCGCCCCCAGTGGTTCGGCGATGAGGTCCCAGGCCCCGGCGATGGATCCGCCGACGACGAGCACTTCGGCCTCGGCTGCCGCGAGGACCGGCGCGATGACCGTGCCCAGCGCGCGGAACGCCCGGGTGAGGACGGCGAGCGCGGTGCGCTCGCCGTGTCGTGCCCGCTCGGCGATCTCCTGGACGTCGGCCGACGTGTCCCCGGTGGCATGGGCATAGGCCCGCCGCAGGGCGCGCCGCGAGACGGTTTCCTCCAGGGGGCGGCCTTCGTGTTCCAGCAGGTGGACGCATCCCTCGGGCGGGATTCCCGGACCCTCGCGGAGCATGTGTCCGTCCCGGACGAAGCCTGAGCCGACCCCGGTGCCGAGGGTGATCCCGGCGACCGAGCGGTACCCGTGCGCCGCGCCGGTCCACCATTCGCCCCAGACGAAAGCGTCCGCGTCGTTGTGGAAGGTCAGGTCGCGGACGCCCGGCAGCCGCTCCGTCAGGGCGGCGCGCAGATCGAAGCCGCGGAGGGTGTCGAACTTGCCCACCCCCTCGTACCGTCCCACCCCGCGTCCGTAGTCGAACGGGCCGGGTACGGCGATGGCCCACCGGCTCGCGCCGCTGCCGGGCAGGCGCTGGGCACAGCGCACCAGCGATGCGACGATCTCGGCGGCGGTTCCGTCACCGTCCAGAGGCTCCCGGAACGACTGCCCTCTCACGAGGCTCCGGGACTCCATGTCCACGCACGCGGCGGTCACATGTGTGCCGCCGACGTCCATCACGGCTATCAGGCCGTCGTCGTCCGGGTTCATCGCACGAGCGCCTTCACGTAGCGCACCGGCCCCTCGCCCAACGCCCGCACGCGGTAGGAGCCCACCGAGGCCGGGATCGTCAGCGTCTCGGCGTACGCCAGGTCGAGGACGTGGCCGCCGTCCGTCTCCACGGCGACCCCGTCGCCCTCGACGACGTTGATGACGTGGAAGCGGTCGTCCGTGGCGTCGTCCACGGCGCCGTCCGCGGCAAGTTCGATGCGGCGGACCTCGAAGAACATCTCCGGAAGCCGGCCAATGACTTCCTCGCTCCAGCCGTCGCCCGAGCGCAGGAACCGCGGTTCCTGGACAAGCTCACGCGCCACGGCCTCGCCCGACCGCTCGGGGTTGAGGTTCTCGAAGGCGTGTCCGACGTGGACCGGACGCGGCCTGCCCTCGGCGTCCTTGCGCAGCCAGTCGTAGAAGCGGAGGCTGTAGAGGTACGGGGTCGCGCTGATCTCCAGGACGACGTTGCCCTCCCCGCTGCCGTGCGGGGTACCGCCAGGGATCAGGAAGAGCTGGTGCGGATCGGCGGGGAAGGTCTGGACGTACTGCTCGATGTCGAACGGTACGCCGTCGTGGAACGCCCGTTCCGCCTCGCGCCGGAACGCGTCGAGGTCGGCGCACTCCCGCAGGCCGAGGAACACCTGACGGTCCTGGCCCCCGACCATCATGTAGTAGGTCTCGTGCTGTGTGTAGGGCCAGCCGAACACCCGCTGCATGTAGTCCGACTGCGGGTGACAGTGGACGGACAGATTGCCGCCGCCGACGGTGTCGAGATAGTCGAACCGGATCGGGAAGGAGGTGCCGAACGTGGCGGTCACGGGCGCCCCGAGCACCTCCTCCGGGTGCAGGTGGACCAGCGCCTGCAGGGGCAGCTCGGCACGCGGGCCGTCCGGGGTGCCCACAAGGATGCCGCTCTCCGGAGCGATCAGCTCGTAGCCGAGCGCGGTGTTGGCGGCGTCGCGGTTGAAGCCGAGTTCCTCCTGGGCCCAGTGTCCGCCCCACGAGGTGGTGTTGAAGGTGGGCCGGGTCCGGAACGGCCGTACGGCGAGCCCGGCCATCGCCTCGCGCAGCGAGGGTCCGCCGAGCCAGGCCGGTGTCCGGGAGTCCTGGGTGTCGAGCCAGAGGTCGATGTCGCGAAGGATGGCGTCGCGGTGCCGGTCGAGCACGGGCCAGTCGATGTAGAACAGACGGCGGGTGGTGCCCGCCCCCGTACCGGCCGGCTGCCCGAGGTTCCGGCCGGTGCCGGTGGTGATCTGGGCCTCCGCGTACCGCTTCGGCAGGTCCGCGTACCAGAGGGTGTCGTGCGCGACCAGGGCGGCGCCGGGGCCGAGGACGACCGTCACGGCGTCGGCAGTGGACTCGGGCTGCGGGAGTTCACCGAAGAAGTCAGTCAGGCCCGCTCGGGACAGAGGCGCGAAGTCCGGGTCGTCGTGGAGCTCCGCCGACGCGGTGAGGGTGAGGATGTCCTGCCACGAGGCGAAGTGTTCGCGCAGGTCGATCTGCTTCATGGCGAGCTCACAGGCGGCCAGCGCGTCGCCGAGCTCTGTGGCGAGAACGTCCCAGTCGACGGCGACCGGTCCGTCGACGGCTAGCACCTGTCCCGGCGCGAGGCCTGCCACCGCGGACCGGTATCCGGTGCGGACGTCACCGGTGATGGTGTGACAGGGGTCGGCTTCGTAACTGCGAACCGCAGGCATGGCGAGGACAGCCCTTCTGGGGTCGGACAGGGTGGTTCAGGAGGGGAGGGAGGTTTCGCTGCTGTCCGCTCCGGCCGGCGGCGTACCGCCGGCCGGAGCGGACCCGCTCGTACTATCAGGTCAGACCGACCGTGCCGTCAGCGGCCGGAGCGGATGCCGGTGAGAGTTCCGACGCCGTCGACGCTCAAGGTCTCGGGCAGTCGGCCGGGGCCACCGGTGGCGAATGACGGGCTGATGTCGAACAGGGCGGACAGCACGGCTTCGGCTCCGGCCGCGCCTGCGATGGAGTCGCGGTTGGACACACCGTGCTCGGCAACGCGCGCCCGCGGTCGCCCGTCCGGTCCGGTGACGATCTCCATGGCCTGGCCCCACACGCCTCCGGAGGCGGCGGCGGTGAGATCACGCAGGAGCGAGATCGCCCGGTCGCGGAAGCCGAGCCTGGCGAGGCCGTGGGCGGTGACGCCCGGCCAGGCGCAGAAAGCGCCGGCGGCGCCGTGATCGGGCCGGTCCGAAACGGCGGCAATCGGCTCGTCCGGGCTCAGCGCCCGCATCCAGCCGCCGGTGAGCAGATGCTCGCCGACGAAGTCCGCCATCTCGCGGCGCATGTCGTCGGTCAGGTCGTGATGCAGGGCTGAGGAGACCAGGCCGAAGTCGAGAATGTGCCCGATCGTGTCGGTCCCGTCGGGGCGCCGGATCTTCCAGCGGCCCGATCCGGCGTACAGGTCGAGGAGTGCCGCGGTCAGCTCGCCGGCCTCGGCCTCGGCCCGGTCGGCGTCCTCGTGACGCCCACGCTGCCGATACAGGGCGGCCATGGCCCGGGTGGACTCTACGTAGGCGCCGTTGAAGCCGGCGACGACCCCGGTATAGGAGGGGACACATTCCAGCAGGTTCCAGGCGTCGTCGCCGAAGTCGGCGAGGACACCGCCGGTGGCCGTGCGGCGCTTCTCGCGCCAGCCGAGCGCGATCCGCTCCAGGTGCTCGAAGACCGTCGTCTCGCCGGTCCGCTCGTCAAGGAACGCGCTGTCACCGGTGACACAGACGTAGTGCTCGATGAGCCGGAACAGGGCGCAGTCGTTGGCGCTGTAGGCGTTGCCGAGCGGGAACCCGCCACGCGCCTCGATGCCGAAGGAGTCCCGGTACGGTCCCGCCAGCAGGCGCAGCAACCAGGAGCGCATGCCCGCCGGTTCCAGCAGGGCGTACATCCGGCTCCATTCGGAGTGGTCCCAGAAGTACGTGGTCGTCGGGCCGAGCCGGGGGCCTCCGGTGAGGAAGACCGGCTCTCCGGGCCTGATGCGGGTGTTGCGCATGTAGAGGACCTGGAGCGCGCCCAGGTAGTACGTGTCGGCGAGCCCCGGGTCGTCGGCGCTGAAGGCGGGCAGGTGCCCGGAGAAGTCTGGGTTGCCCGGCGTGAACATGTGGTGCCAGTGCTGCCGCCAGCCGTCCTCCCCCGCGCGCATCGTCGGCTCGAAGGCGCCGGCGGCGCTGCGGGCCTCGGCCGCGACGGCGTTCGGCTGGGTGCCGTACGCGCAGACGATCCCGATCGTCGCGCTCGCGCCGGGCTCGATCCGGCGGCTCCACGTGGCGCGGCCCCCGGCGCCCGCGATGTCGAGGGCGGAGGGCTCGTCGGCGAAGGCGTAGACGGCGACGGCCGGCGAGCGGGTGTCCTGGATGGCGATGGTGCCGTGGTCCAGGCGGGAGGTCCAGCGGCGTGCGTCGGCCCAGTGCCCAGTGCGCGCGATCTCCTGGCCGTCGAGCCGCAGCACGACGAGGTCGGCCTCTATGCGAGCTTCGATGCGGTGCCACTCCCCCACCGCGGGAGCGACGGAGGTGGACTCGCGCTCCCCGGTGATGCCGATCCACAGGCGCCCGTTCTCGATGCCGATCTGGAGGGAGTCGGGGTGGTTGCCGTGGGTGAGGACGGTGCCGGTCTGGTCCGCCTCGTCGAGGCGGAGCTCGAAGGAGACGGTCTGTCCGGCGGCGGCCGTGAAGGCGTCCAGTCTGGTCTCGCCGTCGACGGTGAGACCGATCGGCGCGGCGGACCGGAGGATGACGTCGCCGTCGTCGGCGACGACCTCGACGGCACGGACGGCCCCGGTCACGCCGACGCGCGGCTCGGGCTCCTTGTCGGGGCTGAAGTGCGGCGGGAGTTCGTCGTTCATGACCATCGGACCGGGGTCCTCGTCCCGCTGGATCCCGGGAACGCGCGGCTTGCCGAAGCGGAGGAACCGGGCTGCGGGCGACAGCATGGAGGAGTCGTGGCGGCCCGCGGTGGTGGCGCGGACGCGCTCCAGCGCCATGAAATCGTGGTGGTTGCCGTGGTTCCACGGCACGTCGTACAGCCAGCCGAAGCCGACCTCGGTGTGGGCGACCATTGCGTACAGGTCCTGGGACAGTTCGACGGTCCGGGCGTCGGGGCCCTCGTTGGTGACCGTGATCCGCCACAGCAGCAGGTCCCGCGACAGCGCCATCCGGGTGTCGGTGCTCAGGAGCAGCCCGTCGCCGCGGTGCTCGCGGGTGACTCCCCAGGGCTTCCACCGGAAGCGCTGGGCGGCCGGTGTCCGTCCGTCCACGCGGAGTTCGCCGGTGTGGTAGCCGAATGTGTAGGGCGCGGCGACCAGCCAGGACATACTGCTCAGGTCGTGGTTCACATGGCCCTGTCCCTGCTGGTTGCGCAGCGACGGGAGGTGCGCGAGCTCGTCGAGGCCGACCCACTGCCCGGAGACGTCGTCCAGGTCGGGGACGCCGGACCCCCGCGGGGCCGTGCGCTCGGCGGCGTCGGCTGTGGTGACGGCGGTCATTTGGTGGCTCCCGAGGTGAGTCCGGCGATGAACTGCTTCTGAAGGGCGAGGTATCCGGCGACGGGGATGACCGCGGCCAGGAGCATCACGCCGAACAGCTGGGCGTAGTTCGTCGTGTACTGGCCGAGCGACTGGTACAGCCCGGCGGTGATGGTCTGGCCCTGGAGGGGGCCGAGGATGAACTGCGGATTCATGAAGTCGTTCCAGATCCACAGGGAAAGGAAGATGGTGACCGTCGCGGTGGCCGGCCGCATCAGCGGCATGATGATCTGCCACCAGGTGCGCAGCAGGCCCGCGCCATCCACGGTCGCGGCCTCGATGACCTCCTGGGGGATGGACCGCAGGAAGCCGGAGTAGACGAAGACCGCGAAAGCGAGATGGCCGCCGCTGACGTTGGACAGGATCAGTCCCGCGTAGGTGTGGTCCAGGTGCAGGAAGGTCAGGATGCGGATCGTCGGCAGCAGGACGACGGCCGGCGGGACCATCAGACCGGCCGCGAAGCATGCGAGGACAATCTTCTGGAGCCGGGCCGAGCGGCGGGACAGCCAGAAACTGAACGCGGAGCCGAGCGGGATGATGAGGAGCACCGAGACGACGACGGTGATCACGGAGTTCATCAGGCCCAGCTGGATGAGCTGATCGGGGCGGCTCAGGGCGTCCGTGATGTTCTGCCCGGTCGGCGGCGCGGGGGGCGCCACCGGGTTCTGGACGATCTGGTCCTGCGTCTTGAAGGCGTTGACGAGGGTCAGGTAGATCGGGCTGACGAACGCCAAGGTGATGAGTCCGGCCGCGGCGAGGTGGCCCCGGCCCTTCCACCGGCCTCGGTCGGCGCGTCGGCCGGTGTCCACGGGGTCGGGGGTGCGGCCCTCGCGCTGTCGCTGGTCCTGGAGGATCGATGCGGTCACAGCTCCACCTCCCGGCGGCGCAGCAGGTTGGTCACGGTCAGGGCGATCACCGCGGAGAGGGCCAGGAGCACCATGGCAACGGCCGAGGCGTAGCCGAACCGGTTCTCGGTGAAGGCGACGTCGATGATGTAGAGGGCCGTGGACTGGGTGGAATCGGCCGGACCGCCTGCGGTGAGGACGGTGATGATGTCGTAGAGCTTGAGCACCGTGATGAGCGAGATGGTGACGCTGACCGTGGTGCCGGGGGCGAGCATCGGGAAGGTGATGTGGCGGAACCGCTGCCACCGGCGGGCTCCGTCGACCATCGCGGCTTGGTACAGCTCCACCGGGATGGACTGCAGCGCGGCCAGGTGGACGACGGTGGTGAAGCCGGTGAGCACCCAGGCGGTCACGAGTCCGACGGAGAACATCGCGAGGTGCGGGTCGCCGAGCCAGACGATCGGCCGCTCGATGATGCCGAGGGTGAGCAGGAAGTCGTTGAGGATGCCGTCCTTGGCCAGGATGTAGCGCCAGACGAAGGCGACGATGACCCCGGACAGCACCTGCGGCAGGAAGGCGAGGGTGCGCATCACCCGGAAACTCAGCGAGGTCTTGTTGAGGAGCATCGCGAAGCCGATGCCGGCGGCGTTGGCGACGAGCGTCACGGCGGCGGCCAGGACGAGCGTGAAGCCGACGCTGGCGATCAGGGCGTCGTCCCCCAGCATTTCCGTGTAGTTGGAAAGACCGACGAAGTTCGCCTGGGCCATCAGGGGGTTCTCGTCCGTCAGGCTCTTCCAGGCGCTCATGACGACTGGGACGAGGACGAACAGGGCGTAGAGCCCGAGGGCGGTGAGGGCGATGGCACCGAGGGCCGGATCGCCGCGTCGGGAGCGGACTCGGGACGTCATGGCGTTTCCCTTGCTGTTCTGAGGGGTGGGGTCGGGTCGGGGGCAGCCCGGCCCCGGGTCCCGGCTTACTTGGTGGCCTTGTCCCAGGCGGCGTCCAGCTTGGCCAGCTCGCCGTCGATGTCGTCGGAGGTGAACAGGGCCTGGCTGGCCGCGTAGAAGGCGTCGTTGAGCCCGGACGGCAGGGAGTCGTCGCCGCTCGCCCAGCCGAAGGCGGAGACCTTCGTGTTCTCGTCGGTGACGTAGGCGAACGAGTCCTCGAAGACCTTGGTGACGTTCACGTCGTAGTCGGGCAGAGTCTTGCCCTTGAGCATCGGGAACGCGCCGTCACCCTCGACGAGGACCTTGAGGTTCTTCGGGTCGAGCGACCACGCCTGGGCGAAGGCGGTCGCTTTGGCTGTGTCCTTCGCCTTGGCGCTGACCGCCATGGAACCGCCGATCGCGAACGGGACGACGAGCGAGCCGTCCTCGGTCGGCGTGAGGAAGGCCCCGAAGTCGTCCGCGCGGTCCTTCGGCACCGAGCCGAGGAACCAGCTGCCCATCATGTACATCGCGCTCTTGCCCGACGTGAAGTTGGTGATCGAGTCGGCGTACTTGACGCCGAGAGCGCCGTCCTGGAAGTAGCCTTCCTTGACCATCATGCGGTACTTGGCGACCGCCGCTTTGACGTTGTCGTCCGTGAACTTGACCTTGCCGGCGTAGCGGTCCTGGAGCCAGTTCGGGTTCTTGCCCAGGACATCCGCGGACAGGATGCCGACGAGCGGCATCGACGCGGAGAACGGGTCGCCACCGCCCAGCTCGACGGGGTTGATGCCGGCCGCCTTCAGCTTGGCGCAGACCGACATGAACTCCGCCCAGGTCTTCGGCGGGGCGGCGATGCCCGCCTTGGCGAAGAGCTTCTTGTTGTAGAAGACCTCGGGGATGATCTGGGAGTTCGTCGGCGGGACGTAGACCTTACCCTTGTACGCGTTGCCCTTCGGCAACAGGAAGTTGGCGTCCACCCACTTCTGGTCGTACGGCTTGAGGAGTCCGGCCGTGACGAACGTGGAGGGGGTGATCGACTGGAGCAGGTCGGGGAACTGTCCTGACGCCTGGAGCTGCTTCGCGTAGGTGTCCCGGTCACCCGGCGCGACGATCTTCTTGACCGTCAGGCCCCGGACCTGCTTCTGCGCGTCGGCGATCGAGGTGTCCCAGAACTTCGCGGTCAGACTGGGAGTTTCGAAGGTCATGTAGGTGAGGGCGGCGCCACCCTCCGCGCCGCCGGGCGTGGAGGCCGAGCATCCGGTGAGCAGGGCCAGCCCTGCGGCGAGGCAGGCAGCAGTGAGACGGTGGTGCCGCATGGAGGTCTCCTGGAGGAGTGGATGTGACCCGAGGGTGGGGGCGGACCGGGGAAGGTTCTACGCCGAACACCTTCGAGATAACGTTATCGCGAGGATAATCTTTGGTTGCTGGAATGTGTCAAGGGTCGATCTGATATCGACCTACAGGTACAAGAAGGAGCAAGTCGGATGAGCCCAGCACGGGGCGGCAACGGGGGGCGGCCGAAGCGGGCGACCATGCTGGACGTCGCACGCGAGGCCGGGGTGGCGCTGCGCACCGTCTCCCGGGTGGTCAATCGCGACCCGACTGTCGGGCCGGAGTACGCCGCCAAGGTGGAGGCCGCGATCGCCGCGCTGAACTTCCGGCCGGACGAACGGGCCAGGCAGCTGCGCACCGGCGTCACCGGCGCGATCGGGGCGGCCGTCCGGCGTATCGCCGAAGTCCACCCGGCACTGGCCGCCATCGAGCGGACCGCCCGCGAGGCGGACCTGACGCTGCTCGCCGCGTCGACCGACTCCGACGCGGCCAGGGAGCACGAGATCATCGTCTCGATGTGCCGTCAGCGCCTCGACGGCATCATCGTCGAGCCCTACGCCCAGGACCACGGCTACCTTCGGCCGGAGCTCGACGCGGGGATGCCCATGGTCGCCATGGACCGCCCGATGACAGGGATCTCCGTGGACTGCGTCATGTCCGACAACGCCTCCGGCATCGGCATGGCCTTCCACCACCTGCACGAACACGGGCACCGGCGCATCGCCTACGTCGGCGACGTCGAGAGCGTCTTCTCCGGCCGGGAACGAGCGAACGCCTTCCGCGCCGCGCTGCGTGCCCACGGCCAGCCGGTCGAAGGCCTGGTGCACCCCGGCGAGATCACTCCCGAGCGCGTGGCGGCCGCCCTGGACACCGCACTGCGCGGACCGGAGGCGGCCACGGCCCTGGTCACGGGAAACATGGACACCACCCTGACCGTCCTGCGGCAACTGGGTCCCGGCGAGGCGTCCCGGCTGGCCATCGTCGCGTTCGACGAGGTGCCTCTCGCGGACCTCCTCCAGCCGGCCCTCACCGTGGTCGCCCAGGAGACGACCACGATCGGCCAGACGGCCGTGGAGCTGCTGCGCGCACGCATCGCAGACCCGAACCGTCCAGTGCAGACGGTGGTCGTCCCGGTCAGCCTGAAGGCCCGCGGCTCCGGCGAGGTGCCGACCTGACGCATGTGCCCCCTTGACACGAGCTCCGGGGACGGGCAATCGTCCGAGATAACGTTATTTCGCAGGCGTCGGCCGACCCCGCTGGGGCAGGGCACATCAGGATCCCTCGTGGGGGCGTCCGCGAAGGGGGCGATCGCCCCCTGGCTCGCCCTCACCAGACGAAGGAGTCCGCATGGCCCGCCTCGACAACGCCGTGCGCCGGTACTCCTGGGGTTCACACTCCGCGATACCGGCCCTGCTCGGGCAGTTGCCCGACGGCAAGCTGCGGGCAGAACTGTGGATGGAGCCCACCCGGCGGCGCCGTCGTACGTCGATCGCGATGTCGGCCCTCGCCCGCTGGACCGGGTGATCGCCGAGGACCCGAAGACGGAACTCAGCTCCCGGACCGTCGCTCGATTCGGCCCGGCGCTGCTCTTCTTCCTCAAAGGGCCGGCCGCTGCAGAGCCGCTCTCGGTGCAGGTCCATGCGAACCCGGACCAGGCGCGGGCCGGCTACGCCACCGAAGAGACCGCCGGCAGCCCGATCGACGCGCGGGAGCCCACCTACCAGGACCCCAACCACAAGCCGGAGTTGCCCTGCGCACTCGACGGCTTCACCGGCGTCTGCGGATTCCGCCCGCCCCGAGGGGACCGCACGGCTGCTGGAACGGCTGGCGGTGCCCGGTCTGCCGGACGTCATCGACGTCCCGCGCACCGGACCGGAGTTCGACGCCCTGCGTACGGCACTCACCCTGCTCCTGGCGCTCGCTCCCGACACCGGGCCCGGCCTGGTCGCCCGCACGCGCGAGGCGCTGCTGCGGCTCGCGTCGACGACCACCGACCCCACCGAGAAAGCCGCACTGCGCGACTATGCGGTCCTCGCCGACCACTACCCCGCCGACCCGGGTCTGCTGTCCGCCCTGCTCCTCAACCACTTCACGCTGCGCCCCGGCGATGCTCTCTACTGGGGAGCGAGCGTGCCCCACGCCTACTTCCACGGCCTCGGCGTCGAGCTCATGGCCAACTCGGACAACGTGCTGCGCGCCGGACTCACGCCGAAACACATCGACGTTCCGGAACTGCTGAACGTCGTCGTCTTCGAAGCGAGCGAGCCGACCTCTGTCCGCCCACGGCCGTGGAAGGACGCCCGGGCGAGGAGCAGTACCCCGTGCCCATCGACGACTTCCGTCTCTCGCGGCTCCGCCTCGGCGGCATGTCCCTGTCCCCGAACAGCCCTCAGATCCTGCTGTGCACGGAAGGGCGCGCGCTGCTGACCGACCTCGCGGGCCGCAGCATCACGCTCACCCCCGGCGAGTCCTGCTTCGTCGCCGCCGGCGAGTCCTGCTTCGTCGCCGCCGGCGGTCCGCAGTTGACGATCACCGGCGAGGACGGCGAGTCGACCGTTTTCCGAGCCTCGAGCGCAGCCTGATCTCGCGATCCCACGTGGCCGCCGGGGGCGTCTTCCCCCACCACTCTCGGCTCGCGCACGATGACCGGCTGAACATTCGCACGCCGTCCGGTCCGGCGGCGAAGGCTATCCTGGCGCTCGATGAACGCCGGCGGGGCGCGAAGGAGGGGCATGCGGCGCGGCACGAACATGCCCGCGGTGAGTTCGTTCAACCAGAGCGTGGTCCTCGAACTCATCCGGAACGCCTCCAGCGGCATCAGCAAGGCCGAGATCGCGGCCAGGAGCGGGCTGTCGGACCAGACGGTCTCCAACGCGGCCCGGCGTCTACTCGCAGACAGGTTGATCATCGAGGCCGGGACGCAGGTACGGGGCCGCGGCAAGCCACCGGTCATGCTGCGCCTCCAGCCAAGGAGCCGCTTCGCCGTAGGCGTGCACCTCGATCCGGCAGTGGTGACCTGTGTCCTGATCGACCTCGCTGGCGAGGTGGTCGCCCGCCGGTGCCTGCGGGCGCCGCTGACCGCGGCCCCGGACGAGGCCGTCCCAGCGATCGCGGCAGAGGTGCGCACGCTCATCAGCGACGCGAGGATCGATGGGTCCGCCGTCGTCGGCATCGGCGTCGCCTCTCCCGGCCCCATCGACGCGGCGCACGGCGTCATCCTCGACCCGCCGCTGCTGCCCGGCTGGCGCGACACGCCACTGCGGGAGCGCCTGGGCGCGGCGTCCGGGCTACCCGTGCTGCTCGAGAAGGACGTCAACGCCGCGGCGTTGGCCGAGATCTGGGTCATCGGCGACGCGTACCGCAGCGACTTCGCCTTCTTCTACCTGGGGAGTGGCATCGGTATCGGCCTGGCCGTCGACCGTGAGGTGCTGCGCGGTACGAGCGGCAACGCGGGCGACGGCGGCGCGCTCGTCGTCCCCTCGCAGGACCAGCCGAGGAAGCGCGACAGCGACATGCTGGGCCATGTCGCCGCCCCGCACGCCCTGGTGGCGCAGGCGGTCGACGAGGGTGTGCTGACGCGGGCCGAGGCCCCCGACCTCGACGCGGGATATTCCGAACTGCTTCGCCGTGCGACCGCGGGGGATCCCGGCGCACGGGCAATCGTGCGGCGGGCCGGCCGCAACATCGCCTCGGGCATCGTCAGCGTGGTCAACCTCCTCGACATCGACGACGTGGTGTTCGGCGGACCGTATTGGGAACCGATCGCGCCCCTGGTGCTGCCCGACATCCGCACCCTGGTCGACGCGTCGCCCTATCGCATGACACGTAAGCCTGTAAGCCTCGGGTCCTCGGCCATCGGCGATGACGTCGCCGCCATCGGGGCGGCCTCGCTCGTGCTCGACACCGTGCTGTCCCCGCGTCCGTCGACACTTCTCATCTCCTCGAACTGAACCGAGGACACTCCCCATTGACGTCCGATGACTCGCTGGGTAGCCTCGCGCAACATTAAGCCAAATCCTTTGGGTAAATGTCGGACGGCAGCGCTGATCCCCCGATGACCCCGCACGACGAGGCGCCCGGTCGACCCAGACATCCGATCAATCGGAGCCCTTGGCTCGCCCTGTCCCCACCCAACGGCACCCCACACTCGCAGACAGGAATCCCCATGCAGATCAGCCGCAGATCGGTAGTGGTCGGTTCGCTGGCCACCCTCGGGCTCGGAGCACTCAGCCCGAGCGCAGCGATCGCCGCAGCAACCGCCCCCAAGAGCACGGCCGTCGAGCAGGACTGGCAGCGCATCTCCGAGATCCTGGACGGCCACCCGGTCGTCTTCGGCACCGTGTCGGCGATCTCCAACACGACCAACCACACCCCGGACGGGCCGCTGCTCGGCAACGGCACCCTCCTCGGCTTCCTGGGCGGCAGCGAGACGGTCCAGACGTTCTACCTCAACCGTCTGGACTGCTGGGAGGACCTCAACAAGGCGAACCGAGACGTCCACTACGCCCCGCTGGGCGGCGTCACGGTGCAGTGCCCGGGCACGTCCACGAGCCCCTTCGGCTACCGCCAGGACCTGAAGACCGGTGTCATCACCGCGACCTCGACCGGCGGCTTCACCACGAACTCCTGGCTGTCGGCCACCACCAACCTCCTGGTCATCGAGGTCACCAACCAGCGTGCGGGATCGGCGGACTTCACCGTCTCCCCCTGGACCCTCAAGCCCTCCGCGGCCACCAACACCACCTCCACCGTCGCAACCGGACTCGACGCGTCCCGCCAGCTGTGCTGGGCGCAGAAGTCGGCCCGATCGGTAAAGGCCGGCTGGAGCACCGACTTCTCCGTCGCCGCCCAGGTGGCCGACCGCCCCTCCACCGTGGCCACGACCGGTACGGGAGTGGCGGCCCGGTTCACCCTCGGAGCCGGGGAGACGGCCACCGTCCTGATCGCGGTCGAGGGCGGCAAGAACTCCACCAGCCACCTCGCCGACGCCACGGCCACGATCGGCGCGAACCTCGCCCCGGCCGCCCGCCAGACCACCCGCACCGCGCACGACGCCTGGTGGAAGGAGTACTGGCTGAAGTCCTACATCGACTTCGCCCCCGCCTCAGCCGACCTGGCGCGCGTGTACTACGGGCAGACCTACCAGCTCGGCGCCGCGATCGGGGCGACCTCGGACCACGCGTCCGGGCTCACGGCCGGTCTCTTCCCGTGGTGCGCCAACGAATCACCCGACTGGCAGGGCGACTTCACCATGAACACCGACGTCCAGCGGCCGATCCACTCCCTGATCGGCGGCAACCGGGTCGGCCACATGGCGACGTATGACCGCGTGATCACCGACTTCTGGCCCGCCGCGACCGCCCTCGCCTCCAGCACCACCGAGCTGCGGAGCCTGATCGAGCCCGGCGGGCACCCGGACTTCACCAGCGGCATCCGGGGCGCGCTGTTCCCCACGCACATCGGGCCATGGGGATCGCGGACCGAGAACGCCGGCGCCTGGACCGACTACTGGCACGGCCCGTCCAACGCCTCCGCCGCCCTCCAGCCACTGATCAAGTACTGGCGCTACACCCGGGACCAGTCGTTCCTCACGGCCTCCCTCTATCCGAAGCTCAAGGACACGGCCGCCTTCTGGAGCGACTACCTCGTCTGGGACAACGCGACCCAGACCTATGTCGTATGGGGCTCGACGTTCGAGGACTCCACATCCCATCGGGGCGCGATCCTGGACGTCATGGCCGCACGCATGGTTCTGGGCGCGGCGATCGAGGCCAGTACCGAACTCGGCGTCGACAGCACGGAGAGGGCGGCCTGGCAGAACCTGGTGGCCAAGCTGCAGCCCTACCCGACCGCCGTCCTCTCCTCCGGCGCCGGCGCCGCCCAGACCGTGTTCGTTCAGGACGAAGGGACAGGGCCGCAGTCCTCGTACAACCCCTGCGTCATCCAGGGGTCCTACTTCTACTCGGTGGTGAACCTGATCGACACCCCGCAGCACGCTGCCACCGTCCGGAACAATCTCACCTACCTCCAGCAGTGGTCGCACCAGTCGCCCCGGGCCGCGGTCTGCGCCGCCGTCTCGGGCTTCCCCGCGGCGGACACGGTGGAGCACGTCCGCCGCGCCCTCATCGCGACGGCTCCCGGCGACTGGGGCGGGGTGCGCGGGAACAACACCATCGGCGACATCGGCGCCACCCTCTACCTGTCCTTCATCCACTTCTCCCTGCTGCAGAGCGACTCGGGCGTCGTCCACGTGTTCCCGAACTGGCTGCGCGACCAGGCCACGTCCTTCAAGCGGCTGCGGGCGAACGGGGCCTTCCTCGTCGATGCCGCCCAGGACGACGCCGGCACGGTCACCTCACTCGACGTCCTCAGCGAACAGGGACGGGACCTGCTGCTGGTGAACCCGTGGCCGGGCCGCCAGTTGCGCTGTACCAACCGCAAGCAGACCGTACTCGCCACCGTTGCCCGGACGACACCGGTCGGCACCGTCTACCGGATCGCGACCCGGGCGGGCGAGAGCTACGCATTCACCCCGGTCGGTCGGCAACTGAAGGCGAACTGACCGCACCGGTTGCCGGGATCAATTCGCTCAGGGCTGTATCCCGGAAAGAAGTCAACTCCGGCGACAGGGCCGGAGGCTGCCTCCAGCAGAGGTGCGAGGAATTCGGAACAAACCAGCCATGGCACTTGCAGGCTGACGATGACCTGGCGGCCGTCGACCGGCACGTCCGTCACCGTCCGGTGGTGATACCCGTGCACCCTCGCCCGTCGGGGTGGCGCACACCGGACACGGCACCGCCACCTCCCGGATGCGGGCTGCGAACACCACCGCGCCGCCACTTCCTCGATGACCAGCCCCGACAACCCGGAAAACAGCGTCTCATAAGGGAGTTGACATCCATCACAAGATCAATGATCACGGATGGCTACCCGACGTCACCACCGACTGCGGGCCAGACTCGAACCTTACAGTCCCAAGCCGGTGGATCCGGGCTCAGGCTGCCTTCCAGATTGCCGCAGTGTCATCTCGTTGAAGAGTGGCTGTTCTCCGGCCGAGTTCGTGGGCTGCTGCTGCGTCGTGACCGCTGCGCGTCATCCGACGAGCGCTGACCCTTGTGGCCTGTGTCTCCGACCGGGGCCACCGCTGGGGAGAATCTGGGGAGTACGGGCGGTGCTGGGGAGGGCGTGGGGAGAATCGACTACGTACCCCGGCACCAACCTGAAAGGCGAGGAAAGGAGCATCCGCGCAGATCAGAGGCCCGACTAACGACATTTCCGCAGGTCAGGGCAACGAGGTAGACAACTTCATGCCGAAGGTGCCCTGGAGGGTGGGCCGGGTCGTGAACACAGGGTCACTCACCTCGCTGTTTACGTGCATCGGCCCGGATGATGGGCGCTCAGGGAGCCCTTCGCGGCCAGCTCGAGGATCGCCACGCACTCCACATGATGCGTCATCGAAAAGATGTCGCATTCATGGGAAGCCGGCATAGCCGCAGGTCAACGCAGGTTCACAGCCGGTCCGAACGGACGTTCGGCGGCCCGGAGCGTCAAACGAGCGTCAAGATCCCCCAGAGAGACGCTCCCGCTCAGCCATGCCGGAGAGGTCGTCCAACAACACATCGGCCACCCGAGGTCCGCGCCACCGGCCGGGGTAGCTGCCTGCGGGGTCATGTTTCCGATGTACCGCACGGCGGCCGAGGCCCGTCGCGCCCAGGGCGAGGCCCGCCGCATCGAAGCCGACTACGACCTGCGTCGCTTGATCAGGAACTTCCGTGATGGGGGGAACTGCTCTCGTCCCGGATGGCAGAGTCTCTGCACTCGCCTGTGCCGGCTGGGCGAGCGGCTCGGTGTGTTGTCCGGGGCGTGGTCTTTTCCACGAGGTCCACGAGTCGCAGGAGAGGACTGGTCATCACGGTGGTGATCAGGGCCATCACCAGGAACGCCACATAGATTGGCGTGGTCAGGATCCGGGCGTCGTAAGCGATTTGGAGCACGATGATCTCGGTGAGACCCCGGGTGTTCATGAGCGCGCCGACGCGTAGTCCCACCTCGTGTGCCTGGCCGCCGAGGCGTGCGCCGACGTAGCCGCCGAGTACTTTGCCGACCGTGCCGAGCAGAGTGATCAACGCGATGAGGACGAACGGTGTCGAGCCGAGGCCCTTGGTCAGCACGGTCAGCCCGCTGACGACGAAGAAGACCGGCAAGAGGCTGCGGCCGATCCGGGTGACCGAGGTGACGGCGTGCGACCAGGGGGAGTCCCGGCGTGCCGGGACCGCCAAGCCCGCGAGGACGGCGCCGAAAACCGCGGTCATGCCTGCCTCTTCCAGCGCTAGGGCCAGGGCGATCGCTGTCGCGCCGATCAGTAGCGCGGCAGCGCCGGGGTGACGTCCGCACAGCGCCTCGATCCGGTGGCCGCTCAGGAGGAGTCGCAGCAGATAGGTCACGACCAGGCCCGCCGCCAGCGCCGCCAGCGAGCCGAGGAACGTGCCGAGACGTTCCGTCCGCAGGCCCACGGCCACCGCGAGGGCCAGCCAGGCGATGGCGTCGATCACGATGGCCGAGGTGAGGGCGGTGCGGCCGGCCTCGGTGTCGGTCATCGCGCGGTCTGTGAGGATGCGGGCCAGCACGGGCACCGCGGTGATCGACAGACAGACGGCGAGGGTGAGGACGAATGCGGGCAGCGGCGCGTCACCGCGTACTTCTGGGTCATCGGCGACCAGCCAGCCGGCCAGCAGGGCGCCCAGAGCCATGGTGGGCAGGAACGATCCGGCGATCACCCAGCCCGTTGTCCGGGCGGATGGCCGTGCGGAACCGAGCCGCAGTTCGTGGGCCAGTCCGACCATGAACAGCACCAGTCCCGCCTCGGCGACCAGACGGAGAGCGTCGCGGACGTCCCCGGGCAGCAGCGTGCCGAAGGTCTTTTCCCCGAGGAGCCGTACCAGGGCCGGGCCGACCAGTAGCCCGGCCACGATCTCACCGACGACCTCGGGCTGGCGCGCCACCCGCGCCGCGCGCCGTCCCGCCGCCGCGAGGGCCACAGCCACCCCGAGAGCCGCCGTCAGATGAACGAGTTCGAGCAGATGATCCGAGGCTGTCATGAGGATCCCGTGGAAGTCGGTTGCCGGGCGGCGGGTTCCGAGGACAGGTGTCTCAGGGGCCCGCCGCCCGTACGGAGGGTCGAGATCACTTGCCGTGGATGTGGCGGAGGTAGCCGTATGTCGTCGGAAGCGTCTTCAGGAGCTCCTCCCGGCGGCGGCAGACCTCCGCGAACACCTCCTCGGCCGAGGCGATGGACGACGGCCGGTGGCTGAGCATCGGCATGGAGTGGTCCGGCGGGACGTCCAGCCCGGCGAACACGCAGTAGTAGTTGGCATTGCTCCAGAAGTTGCGGAACTCGGCCCCGAAGTTTCCGTAGTGGTTGGCCTCGTCGGTGGCCGGCGGCTCCACGCCCAGGCCCGACTTGTAGAGGGCGACCTTCTCCTTGAAGTCGGCGGCGAGTTCGAGTTTCTTGCAGGCGCGCCAGAAGGGGGTGTCGTTGCGCGGGGCGAAGCTGAAGTGCGCCTGGATGAGGTCCCGGGTGTCGTGGAAAATGACCTCGACCTCCCGGTTGAACCGGTCGACCAGGACGTCGTCGAACCGCTTGTCCGGAAAGTGCTTCACCAGGTGGAACAGGACGGCCTGGACGAAGTAGATGCCGGTCGACTCCAGGGGTTCCACGAAGCAGGAGCAGGCCGATACCCACGACGTTCTTCACCCGGGCGCGGCGGTTGCGGCCGACACGGAACGTGATTTGGCTACATCCACAATGCTCGCCTGCATGCCTGCGGCTCCTCCAATCGGCTGATTCCAACAGGTGGGGGGTGGCCCAGGCGGGGTGGCCCGGGTGGGGGTGGCCAAGGCGGGGATGAACCGCCGGTTCACCGCCCGCGACCGGTGTCTAGTACGGCGGGACCCGGAGCGCGGCGGCAAGAGCGGCGGCCACCGTACGGATCGAGGCGTTCTCGAACATCCGCGCCAGAGGCAGCTCGCGGCTGAACTCCTCGGACAGCCGCTGCCGGATGGCGATGAGCTGCACAGAGTCAGCTCCGAGGCCGAAAAGGTTCTCCGTGACGCCGACGCGGTCACGCCCGAGCGTCTCAGCGACGATCGCCGCGACCCGCGCCTCCGTGTCGGATCCCGGCTCGACCGCCTCGACGCCGGGCTCGGGTTCGCCGGCCAGTTCCTCCAGCCGGCGACGGTCCACTTTGCCCTGATCGGTCAGCGGTAGCTCGTCGATCACCCGGATCCTGCTCGGCACCATGTGCGCGGGCAGCGCGTTCATCGCAAGCTCGCGTACCTGGCCAACCAGTTCGACCAGCCCGGGCGGCCCGGCCGGCCGTGGCGACGGGACGCCAGCGTCCATGGCCTCGCCCGGTTCCGGAAGCCCCACTCCGCCGAGCAGGCTGTGCAGCAGCACTTCGTCGTCGCCGAGGGCGATGAGCGTCCGTAACGGCTTCTCGTCCCGCAGCAGTCCGATCTGGCACAACCCGAGCGGGCCCTCGATGGCCGACTCGGCCAGCAGCTGGCTCATCGCGCCCGCCTCGATGAGGCAGAAGTCGTGGGCGCGCCGCCCGTACATCGGCTCGACCTCGGCCATCGGGCCGACGAGGAGCAGGTGGAACGCGGCCGAGGAGAAGGCGTCCTGGTTCATCGAGAGGTGTACGGACGCCGGCATCTCGACACCACTGCGTACGGTGCGCAACCGGTGTGTCAATGGGTCGTAGTAGTAGGAGCCGCCGGGCAGCCCGCCAACTCGCCCGGGGTGGACGTAGACGTAGGTCCGCACCGGGTACAGCGATCCGGCCGAACCGTACCGGTACTTCGGCACCGGGCGGTGTGCGGCGCCGACGGCCCGCAGGCAGTTGAGCAGCCGTGCGAGTTCGGCCAACGGAACCTCGGCCTCCGCGAACCGCCGATGGCTGCGCCGCCGGTTCCACCGGTGACGGTTCCGCTCCGGGTCGAGGAAGTCGGGCAGTCCGACCGCCGGCGAGGTCAGGTCGGCACGCCGGCCACGCTGGGCCGCGGTGACGGCCGCGCGGTGGGCGGAATCCGTGATCACGGCGCCGAGCAGGCTCTCGTACTCGGCGCCGTCGCCACCGGCTTCCGGGGCCGGGGCCGGCCGTCGCGCACGGTCCGGTACGACGAACGTGGTGAGGTACGGGTGGTGGCGGGTCCCGGTGGCAGTGGTGACCGCCCTCGCGATCGCCGGGTGCTGGGCGAGCGCGGCGTCGATCTCGCCGAGCTCGATGCGGAAGCCACCGATCTTGACCTGGCCGTCCGTCCGTCCCAGGAACTCGATCGTGCCGTCCGGCCGCCAACGGCCCAGATCTCCGGTGCGATACAGCCGCTCTCCGGACACCGGGTGGGTGATGAACCGCTCCGCGGTGCGCACCGGGTCACCCCAGTACCCCTCGGCCAGCCCCAGGCCGCCGATGTACAGCTCGCCCACCACCCAGACCGGGCAGTGGTCCAATCGGTCGTCGAGGACGTGGAAGCTCTGATTCGTCAGTGGCCGGCCGTACGGGATGGAGTCCCATTCGGGGTCGACCTCGCCGATTTCGTAAGAGATGGACCAGATGGCGGCCTCGGTGGCCCCGCCCAGCGAGATCAGCCGGCACGCGGGCGACCACTCGCGCCAGCGGTCGGGCAGGCCGACGGGGATCCAGTCGCCGGACCACAACGCCACCCGGATACCGGCCAACGCAGCGCCCTGCCGCCCACCGGCACCGTGTCCGTCACCGGTGCCGTCTCTGGCACCGGCACCGGCACCGGCACCGGCACCCAAGTGAGAGACGACCATTTCCGCAACCGCGGGCACGCTGTTCCACACCGTCACCCCGTGCTCGGCCACCAACTCCAGCCAGTGTTCCGGATCCCGCTGCGAACCGGGCCGCGGCAACACCAGCCGGCCGCCCGCCCCCAGTACCCCGAACACATCGAACACGCTCAGGTCGAAACTCAGCGACGACAGCCCCAGCACCGCGTCTTCGGCCCCGATCCCGAACCGGTCGCAGACGTCTGTACAGGTGCCCAGCGCCGCCTGATGCGAGACCGTCACGCCCTTGGGCGCACCGGTGGAGCCGGAGGTGTAGAGCACGTAAGCCACATCCGTGGGCTTCGCCGGCGATTCAGCGAGCCGTCGGGCCCGGTCTCGGCAGTCCTCCACGGCGACAACCCGAACCGTGTCGGGCCACTGCTGGTGGTCGTCGCCGGTGCGGACGAGGACCACCGAACAGCCTGCGGCCGCGAGCAGTTCGGCGCGCCGCCGCGGAGGCAGATCCACATCCACCGGCAGATAGGCCCGGCCGGCCAGATGGACGCCCAGGGCAGCCACCACCTGCTCCGCCGACTTCGACATCCCCACCGCGATCAAGGCGCCCGGGTCGGCGTCCGGGCCCAGGAGGGTTTCCGCGACCCCTGACGCCCACAACCCCAGTTCCCCGTACCGCAGCACGCCGCCGTCGGCCGTCACCACCGCCACCCGGTCCGGCTCGCGCGCTGCCCAGCCCATCACCCCGTCGGCCAACGACGCCGACGGCACCGCGCCGTCCGTCGCGTCCACCCGGGCCACGAACTCGTCCGGGCCGGCACCGCACACGTCCACGCCGCCCGGCCACGCCGCGGCGTCGACCAGGCTGTCGAGCAAGCGGCAGTAGGCGTCGAACATCTCGTCCCGCACGCCGGGCAGGAACGCGTCGACCGGCGAGTCCCAGTTGAACTCCAGCGCCCCGGCGTTCTCGTACACCTGGTGGTCCAGCAGGACCTGAGGGGTCTGCGAAATGCTCAGCGTGGTCTCACCGAGCCAGTTCTGGCCCAACGTCCCGGTGTCCCGGCCGTGCTGGTCCCAGCCCTGGTCGCGGGCGCTGGCGAACACCACCGGACAGTGCGGGACGCCCGTGGCCGGGCGCGCCTTGGCCAGCTCGCGCTGCACCGCCACCCCGTCGAACGCGCGGTGTTCCAGGTCGCGCCAGAGCTGCCGGTGCAGCCGGTCGGCCAGTTCGGCGATGCCGGGGCGGCCACGGAGGTCCACTTCGAGCAGGACCACGCTGGTGAAGTCGCCGATCAGGGCGTCGACGTCCGGATGCACCCGGCGCCGGCTGAACAGCGGCAGGTTCAGCAGGAACCGGTCGGTCGTGGACCAGCGCCCGAGCACCGTGGCGAAGGTCGCGAGCAACACCGACGTCGGGGTGAGCTCGTGCTGGAGCGCCAGTTGTCTGATGCGTGACCAGGACCGGGCCGGCAGCCTGTGAGCCCTTCTGTTCCACCGTGCGGGCGCGGTCGCGCCGCGCCGCCAAGGCAGTTGCGGCCCCTCGGGGAGTTCGGGCACCCGTCGCAGCCAGTAGTCGCGGGCGGCGGCGTATTCCGGATCTTCCGGATCGACGGCGTGGTCGTTGACGCAGTCGCGAAAGGTGGTCCGCAGCGGTGGCAGCCGCTCGCCGGCGTAGAGCCGCCGCCAGTCGTCGAAGAACAGCCTGATGCTGGCCACGTCGGCGATCAACAGGTCGATACTGACGGCCAGACGGATACGATCGCCCGGCAGGATCAGCGCCCGCACTTCCCACATCGGCCACTGACCGATCGGCCTGATCTCGTGGGACAGTTCCTCACGTATGGCGGCGGCGGTCCGCGGCCCGGACTCCGTGGAGCAGTCGGTGACCGAGAACGGGACCGGTGTGGCGTCCGATTCCGGGAGCACCCGCTGGGTGCCGTCCTCCGCCACCACCGCGCGCAACATGTCATGCCGGGAGACCAGTGCGGTCAGCGCCGACTCCAACCGGCGCAGATCCAGGTCGCCCCCCTCGATCTCCAGGTACAGGTGGGTCGCGACATCGCCCCGTTCCTCGCCGACGCGCCTGCCGGCGAGGTATGCCTGCTGGAGACCGGTCAGCCGAAAGGGCTCGAGCCGGTGCTCCGGGGCGGCGTGGAACGGCTCGGACTGCTCTGATGGCTCGGACGCCGCCGACGCGTGCCGACCGTGGAGCCGGTGGACCATCAGCTCGGTGAGTTCATCCACGGTCGAGCGCAAGAAGGTGGCCAGCGGAAGATCCACCTGAACGTCCCGTTCCAGCACGGCACGCAGTTCCATGGCCCGTATCGATTCGAGCCCCAGAGCGACCAGCGGCACGGCGGTGGGAACGTCGTCGGTGAGAACGCCGAGCAGATCGCCGAGACGCCGCCGCAGGTCAGCCGATATCACACCGGCCCGCAGAGACGGGTCCAGGGCCGCGAGCAGACCGGGCAGGACGGCACTCCCGCCGGTGGACCGACCACTCACCGGCCGAACCGGTGTCGACGCGGACGGCGGGCCGGCATGGAGTGGTTCGAGCAGTGTTTCGAGCTCGCCCGCGAGATAGCGGCGTCGGCACTCGCCGCGTTGGATCTTGCCGCCTATCGTCTTGGGGATCTGGTCGGGCGACACCAGCACCAGGTGGTGCACGTCCACCTCGTGCGCCGCGGTCACCGCGGAGCGGATACGCCGGGCCAGCTCCGGCAACGGGACAGGGAGCGCGTCCGCGTCCGACACTGACTGGACAAGCACCAGCTCCTCGCCGGCGTCGCGGTTCACGGAGAACGCCGCCGCCGGCGCTCCGCGCAGCGCCGGATGCGCCCGCTCACTGTCCGACTCGATGTCGTGGGAGTAGAGGTTGCGCCCCCGCACGATGATCATCTCCTTGCGCCGGCCACACAGCACCAGTTCACCGTTGTGCAGGAAGGCCATGTCGCCGGAACGGAGGTAGGGGCCCTCGCCGTCGGACAGCCGCGCGCCGAACATCTCCTCGGTCAGTTCCGCGCGCTTCCAATAGCCCTGGCACACCACGGGGCCGCGGATCCACACTTCGCCGACCTCGTGCTCGCCGAGCCGCCGCCTGCTCTCCGGGTCCACCACGATCACTTCGGAGTACGGACCCGGCTGGCCGACCCCGACCAGACGCAGCCTGCGTTCGCCCTCGGCGGCGCCTCCGTCCGGGGCCGCGTCCGGCTCGCCGAGTACCACCGCTCTGCCCTGTTCCAGCTCGGCCGCGTCCACGTCCAGCACGAGCGGCCTGCCCCGGCGCTGCCCGGTCAGCACCATGGCCTCGGTCATGCCGAAGCCGGGGCACATGGCGGCCGTCCGGAAGCCGTGCTGCTGGTATGCCTCGATGAACCGGGCCATGGTGTGCGCCTGGACGCGCTCGGCGGTGTTGAGCGTGGTGCGCCAGCCGGACAGGTCGAGCCCTGTACGCTCCCGCTCGCTGATCTGATCGGCGCAGAGGCCGAAGGCGAAGTTCGGCGCGCAGGACAGCACGGGCCCCGGCGTGTCGGAGATGGCGCGCAACCAGCGGAGCGGGTGCCCTACGAAGTCCTCCGGCGCCAGGAACACCGCCTGGCCGCCGAGGTACTGCGACAGCATGAGGTGCACGACGATTCCGAGCGCGTGGTAGGGCGATATCCAGCTGACCACGTTGCTGCCGGGCGGGAGCTGGAAGATCGCCGCCGCCTGCGGCAGCTGGTGCACCAGGTTGTCGTGGCTGATCATCACGCCCTTCGGCCCTCCGGTGGCCCCCGAGGTGTATTGCAGCAAGGCAAGATCGCCCCGGTCGGTGGCGGGGACGGCGAGATGCCCGCTCGCCGCGGGTTCCACGTCGTCCACCGCGATCCACGGCACGTCGCCGAACCGGCGGCGCAGCTCGCCGAGCCGGTCCCGGACCTCACGGGTCGTCACCACCGCCGAGACCTGCGCGTCGGACGCGATCCGGACCGCCCGCTCGGTGCGCGGATCGCTCTCGTCGCTCACGGGCGGCGGGCAGGTCACGGCGACCGCGCCGGCGTAGAGCGTGCCGAACAGACCGACAATGAAGTCCAGGCCCGGCGGCGCGAGTATCAGCACGCGGTGTCGCGCGAGCTCGTGCGCGGCCAGCGCGGCGGCCAGCGCGCAGCACCGGGTGTCCAGCTCGGCACGGCTGAGCGAGACGCGCCGCCCGTGCTCGGGGCCGTCGGCCGGGAACGTCAGGTGGCTGAAGGCGACCGCGTCCGGATCGCGAACCGCGTTGGCCCGCAACATGTCGACGACGGTGCCGCTGTAAACCGCAGCGGTGACATCGATCACTGGACGCTCCTGTCGATGGTCGGCCCAGCGTCCGCCGGACGCGGCCACAGTGGTCCGTGCCAGAAGGCGAGCCAGGGGTCGGAGTGTCTTCACCGTGCCAGTCGGCCGTCGCCCCCTGTCCGCCGAGGAAAGATCTTGGCAAGACATCAGCCCGCGCGCGGTACAGCGCGGCGACGATGCGGGTCAGGAGGGTCCGGGGCAAGACCGCCGACCGGTCCCGGCGACGAGGGAAGTGATCATGATCGATGGCTTCGTCCCGTGGCCCGGCGGACTCGCCCAGGAGTACCGCCGGGACGGCTACTGGCTCGGTCGCCCACTCGGCGATCTCTTCCAGGAGTCCTGTGCGCGGCACGCCGATCGCGTGGCCGTCGTCTGCGGTGAACGCGAACTGACCTACGCCGAGCTGGGGGACAGCGCGCAACGGCTGGCGTACGGGCTGCTGGAGCTGGGCGTCAGGCCGTCGGACCGGGTCGTGGTGCAGATGCCGAACATCCCGGAGTTCGTCGTGCTGCTCCTGGCGCTGCTGCGCATCGGGGCCGTTCCCGTCCTGGCCCTGCCCGGGTACCGG
The DNA here is from genome assembly GCF_043083485.1 of Streptomyces sp. NPDC014727. Taxonomy (NCBI): domain Bacteria; kingdom Bacillati; phylum Actinomycetota; class Actinomycetes; order Kitasatosporales; family Streptomycetaceae; genus Streptomyces; species Streptomyces sp. NPDC014727. Next base: position 28,333 of record NZ_JBIBYR010000046.1, read on the forward strand.
CGCGTCGAGATAGCGCATGTCGGCGCACACAGCGGTGCCGTCGCGTACGCGGTCAAGGACGAGTTCGGCGGCTTCGACTTCCGGCGGCTCGCCCGTGAGGTCTCCTTCGCGGGGCATGTGCTCGTCAGCGGCGACGCCCAGGAATTCGTCGCTCTCGACGCGCTCGCGGGTGCCCCGCGGGAGCTGCCGTCGGTCAATCCGTCCGACCCGGCGCTGTTCCTGCTGTCCAGCGGCACGACGGGGCTGCCCAAGCTGATCCCACGCACCCATGACGAACTCGCTTACCTCATGCGGGCCACCGCCCGGGCGATGGGGGCGGGCTCGGACCTGGTCTACCTCGCGGTGAACCCGGTGTCGCACACGGCGGCCCTCGCCTGTCCGGGGGTGCTGGGGAGCCTGCTGCTCGGCGGCAAGGCCGTGCTCACCTCGAGTGTGCGGCCCGACGAGGTGTTTCCGCTGATCGAGCGGGAGAAGGTCACCGTCACCTCGCTCGTGCCCGCGGTGCTGCGGCTGTGGGCCGACTCCGGCCGGCAGCACCACGACCTCTCCCGGCTGGTGCTCCAGATCGGCAGCGCCCCCCTCGACTCCGCCCTGGCGACACGGGCCCGCAAGGTGCTGGAGTGCGGGCTGACCCGCTGGTTCGGCACGACCGAGGGGTTCCTCGCCCACACCAGGCTGGACGACCCGGAGGAGGTGATCGAGAACACCGAGGGCCGGCCGCTCTCCGAGGCCGACGAGATGCTGGTGGTGGGGCCGTCCGGTGAGCCACTGCCCGACGGGGAGGTCGGCGAGCTGCTTGTGCGCGGTCCGTACACCATCCGCGGGTACTTCCGGGCGCCGGAGCAGAACGCGCGATCATTCACTCCCGACGGGTTCTACCGCACCGGCGACCTGGCCTGTCTACGTCCTGACGGAAACCTCGTGATCCTCGGAAGGATCAAGGACGTCATCAACCGGGCGGGCGAGAAGGTCTCCCCGGAGGAAGTGGAGCGGCATCTGTGCGGGCATCCCGCGGTGCGGGACGCGGCCGTGGTCGGCGTCCCGGACCGCACCTTGGGTGAGCGGACGTACGCCTTCCTCCTGCTGCGGACCGACGTCACGTCAGCCGCCGTCAAGACCCACCTGCGCGAGCGCGGCCTCGCCACGTACAAGATCCCTGACCGGATCGTCATGCTGGCCGACCTGCCGCGGACCGCGATGGGCAAGACCGACAAGGAAGCTCTGTGCGCCCGGGCGCACAGCTCGTGAGGCGTGCCGACACCCGTCGAACGTCGGGAGACCCGGAAGGGGTGGACGTGTTCGTCCCCGCAACCTACCGTCAGCCGGATCAGAGCTGGACCATCGACATAATCAGGTCGAACCCGCTGGCGCTGCTGGTCACCGCCGACCCCCTGGGGCCGGGTGTGCACGCCACCCACGTACCGGTCATCCTCGACCCGGCGGCGGGCGATCCGACAGCCGGCGACCCGGCGGAGATCGTCCTGCTCGGCCACATGAACCGCGCGAACCCGCATTGGGCGGCGGTGGACGCGGGCGAGGCGCTGGTGGTGTTCACCGGGCCGGATTCGTACGTCTCCCCCACGGTCTACCAGACCACGCCCGCAGCGCCGACCTGGGACTTCACCTCCGTGCACGTTCTCGGCCCGGTGCAGCTACTCGACGAGGGCGAGCCCACGCTGGCCGTCGTGCAGGCGACCGTGCGGGCCTACGAGGCCGAGTTCGGCACGGGCTGGGACATGTCCGAGTCGGTGGGCTACTTCCGCAAGATCCTGCCCGCGGTCGGGGCCTTCCGCATCCACGGCCGACGCACGGAGGCGATGTTCAAACTCAGCCAGGAGCAACCACCCGAGGTCAGGGAGCGCGTCCGGAAGTCCTTCGGCGGCGACCCGACCGGCCGCCGCGGCGAGGTCGCCGACCTGATGTGCCGCTGGCGGCGGGAACCGGGGCCGGCCGCGCGGTGACGGACTCCTCAGCGCCGCGCTCGTTTGGCCGCCGCGATCGAGTCGGCGATCTCGCCGCTGCGGATCGCGATGTTCGACAGCAGCGACGCACTGAGGCCGTGTGTGTGCTCAGTGCCGCCTTGCAGGTAGACGCCGCAGGCCGGATCGGCGGCGGTGACCAGCCGGTGGTCGCGGCGGACGCGGTACCGGCCCTCCTCGTCGCGGGCGAGGCACCCGTCCATCCCGCCGAGCATTTTCGCAGGGTCCATGGGGTCGTAGCCAGTGGCACAGATCAGGACGTCCAGGTCGAGTTCGTAGGAGCTGTCCGACAGCGTCGAGTAAACGGTGACGCGGGTGTCGTCTGCCATGCGCTTCGCGCTTTCCACCCTCGCCATCATGTGGAAGTGCAGGCGGTTGCGGCCGGACGTCTCCTCGTCATAGGCGCGCTGGTACAGATCCCGGATGACGCCATCGTCGACCACCGAGTAGTTCGTGTTCTTGTGGTACTGCCAGATGGCCGACTTGGTCTGAGCCGGTGCGGAGTAGAAGTCGTCCATCCCCTGCGGGTCGAACACCCGGTTGGCGAACGGCGTGCTGTCCGCCACGGAGTACCCGTACGACGGCACGAACGCGAAGATCTCCGCATCGGGCAGGTCGTCGTAGAGGTACCGCACGAGCTCCGCCGCGCTCTGCCCGGCACCGGCCACACCGACGCGGCGCAGCGGTCCGCGCACCGTGCGGTAGTTGTCCAGGAATCGCGAGCTGTGCCAGACGTACTGGTCCTCCGCGATGCCGGGCGGCATCTTCGGCACCAGCCCGGTCGAGATGACGACGTTGCGCGCCTCTATCGAGTCGGTACCGGGCGACCCCTCTGTCATTACCCGCATGCTGTCGCCGTTCCCGGTCGGCTCGATGCCGGTCACGGTCACTCCGCGCCGCACCTGGTCGGCGAAACCGGCTTCGGCCCAGTCGAGGTAGGCGTGGAAATCACGGCGGGTGGTGAAGAAGTCCCGGTTGTTGACGAACTGCGCCAGCCGTCCGGTGTCATGCAGGTAGGCCACGAAGCTGAACCGGGAGACCGGATTGCGGAATGTGGCGAGGTCCTTGAGGAACGCGACCTGCATCTTCGCGCCCGGCAACAGCATTCCGCCATGCCAGCTCATCGACGGCGCCCGGTCGAGGAAAAGGTACGTCAGATCATCGGCGTGCTCGGTCAGCGCGACGGCGAGCGACAGGTTGGCCGGCCCGAAACCGACGCCGACGACGTCATACACCACGTTCTCTGGCACCCGTCCTCCTCGTCACCGAATTCCTGCGGGGGAGCCTACGCACCCGGCCCGTCACTGGAACGCGGGCGGAAAGAAGCAGGAAAGAGTGATCCTGTGACCGGCCGGTATGTGGTGAACTCCCGCTATGGGGACGCGAATCCCGTACCGCCGCTCGGCATCTCGCCCGAAACCCTGTTGCGACCACCCACCGAGCGTCGACGAAAAGAGGCGGCTGGCCTCGGCGTCCTCAGCCGGCACGTGATGTCGTGCTGTCTGACGCTCCATGAGCACACATCGAGGTGAATGGAAATGCCGTCGCTAGCCCTCTCGGCCGCGCAGGAACGGATGTGGTTCGCTCACGCCATATCGCCCGAGGCGCCGAACAACGGTCTGGCTTTGTGGCAGATCGACGGCGAGGTGTCCCGCACGGAGCTCATCTCGGCGATTCGCAGGACCGTGGCGGAAGCGCGCACGCTGTTGGTCAACTTCCGCGAAGAGGACGACGGCCTCCGGCAAGTGTTCCGGGAACTCGGCGACTGGCAGCCGTTCTCGATCGACGTCTCCGGACACGCCGATCCGCACACCGCCGCGGGCGAGATCGTGTCGGATCTGGTGGGACGACCGTTCAATTTCGGGTCGGACCTGCTGCTGCGCGCGGGTGTGATCGTCCTCGCCGACGACCGGCTGCAACTGGTGGTGGTGTGCCCGCACCTGATCTCGGACGGCTTCGGGATCTTGAACCTCCTGGCCGGGCGGATCGCCGACATTTACACAGCGCTGCGCAAGGACCTGCCGATCCCGCCGAGTACCTTCGCCGCACCCGAAGCCTTCCACCGGGCCGATCGGCGGTATCGCGACTCGGCCCGCGCCGCGGCCGATGCGGCGTTCTGGCGCGATTACACAGCGGACGCCGGCGAAGTCGTCCGGCTACCGAAAGGCGTCTCGAAGACCGACGTCACCGAACTGGAACCGCCCCGGCTCTCGACAGCCGCGCGGCTCGGGATGTGCGAATTCGAAGCATGCGTTCCGGCCGCGGAATACGCGAAATGGCAAGAGGTCGCAGCGTCCCTGGGCGTCGCCATGACATCGCTGACCACCGCCGCGGTCGCGGTGTTCTTCCGGCGGATGTGCCGGCAGTCCGAACCACTGTTCTCGCTCAGCGTGAACAACCGCTTCGGCGAGACGAGGGCGACCCCGGGGATGGTCCAGAACGTCCTTCCGATACGGATCGCGTTCCGGCCCGGCATCTCGCTGGCGGAGCTGGCCGAGGTGGTCACCAACGAAACCCGGAGTATCTACCGCCACTCGTCGCTACAGATATCCAGCATCCGGCGTGACGCCGGCTTGAGCCACGAACCGCGCAGTCCGTTCGGCGCGATTCTCAACCTCCTCCCGTTCCTTGAACCGGTCGACTTCGACGGCAGCCCAGCACGCCTGTCCGGCAGCTCGTTCGGTGTCACCGACGAGCTGATGATCTCCGTCTATGTCGACGGCACCCGTGCCACGGGCGACCTGTGTGTCCGGTTCGACGCCCCGGAACCGCTCTACGACCGGGACGACCTCGCCGCGCTGTGTTCCCGGCTGATCGAATGCCTGCGGTCGGTGATGGCAGACCCGCACGCGCCGGTGGACGTGGCACAGACCCTGAGCCCGGCGGAACTGTCCTGGCTGGCGGCGCGCGAGGACACGACGGCACCGGTCCCTGACGCCACCCTCGTGTCGTTGTTCGCCGAACAGGCCGACGCGACGCCCGATGCGACGGCGCTGGTGTGCGACGGCGTCACCGTCTCGTACGCGGAACTGGACCAGCGCTCAAGCGGCCTCGCACAAGCGCTGGCCGCAAGGGGGGCGGGCGAGGAGCGGTTCGTGGCCGTGGCGCTGCCACGGTCGATCGACCTCGTGGTCTCGGTGCTGGCGGTGCTGAAGACGGGGGCAGCGTACGTACCCGTAGACCCGGGCTATCCGTCGGACCGGATCGCCCTCATGCTCGACGACGCCGACCCGGTCCTGGTGATCACACGCCCGGACGTCGACCTGCCCTCGACCGGGCACCCCCGGCTATTGCCCGATGAACGCGGCGGAGGGGTCGCGGTCCCGCCCCGGCACGGCGACCAGCCCGCTTATCTCATCTACACCTCGGGGTCAACCGGGGCTCCCAAAGGCGTAGTCGTTCCGCACGCGAACGTGACGCGCCTGTTCGCCGCCACCGAATCGTTGTTCCACTTCCGTCCGGATGACGTCTGGACGTTGTTCCACTCGCCGTCCTTCGACTTCTCCGTCTGGGAGATCTGGGGCCCGCTGCTGCACGGCGGGCGGCTCGTCGTCGTGTCCCAGCAGACCAGCCGCTCCCCCCGGGAATTCCGACGGCTGCTGGCCGCCGAAGGCGTGACCGTGCTCAACCAGACACCGTCGGCGTTCCAGCAGCTGGCCGAGACGGACGCGGATTTCCCGGACGATCTCGCGCTGCGACTCGTGGTCTTCGGTGGGGAGGCGCTCGATCCGCGGACGCTCAGCGGGTGGTACGAACGCCACAGCGACCGGGCACCGCTGCTGGTGAACATGTACGGGATCACCGAGACGACCGTGCACGTCACCTACCGGCCGCTCGACACGACCACGGTCGGCAGCGTGATCGGCACTCCGGTCCCGAACATGCACGCGCGTGTGTTGGACTCCGGTTTGTGTCTGGTTCCGGTTGGTGTGGTGGGTGAGTTGTATGTGTCCGGGGTGCAGTTGGCGCGTGGCTATCTCGGGTGTTCCGGATTGACGGCCGGCCGGTTTGTCGCGGATCCGTTTGGTGGGGCCGGTTCGCGGATGTACCGGACCGGGGACCTGGTCCGGTGGACAGGCGATGGCGAGTTGGTGTTCGTGGGCCGGGCGGACGACCAGGTGAAGATCCGGGGATTCCGGGTCGAGCCCGGCGAGGTCGAAGCCGTCCTGGGCTCTCACCCCGACGTGTCACGGGCCGTGGTGGTCGCCCATGACGGTGCCGGCGGTAAGCAACTGGTGGCATACGCCGCCGGGATCGGCAGTGGGCAGCCCGACGGCCGGCGGTTGCGGGAGTTTCTGGCCTCCCAGCTACCCGAGTTCATGGTGCCGGCGGCAGTAATGGTCCTCGACGCCCTACCCCTGACGGTCAACGGCAAGCTGGACCGGCGGGCACTGCCCGAGCCGGAATTCTCCGGCGACACCTACCGCGCACCCCGGAACCTGCACGAAGAGATCCTGTCCGGACTGTTCGCCGAGATCCTCGACATCGACCAGGTCGGCATCGACGACGGCTTCTTCGCCCTGGGCGGCCACTCACTGCTGGCCACCAGGCTGACCTCACGCATCAGGTCGGTCCTCGGCATCGAAGTCCCGATCCGCGCAGTGTTCGAAAACCCGACAGTAGCCGGCCTGACACCATGGCTGGCTCACAACCGGCCGGTGCAGATTCCGGTCGTGGCGAGGCCTCGCCCGGAACGGCTGCCGTTGTCATTCGCGCAGCGCCGGCTGTGGTTCCTGCACCGCTTCGAGGGCCCCTCAGCGACATACAACGTCCCC
>NZ_JBIBYR010000047.1:0-34588 GCF_043083485.1 Streptomyces sp. NPDC014727
GGGCCCGCGCGGTCGGGGGGGGCCTGGGCCCCCCCCCGGGCCCGCCCCCGGGCCCGGCTTGGGGGGGCCCCCCGCCCCCCTCGGGGGGGGGGGCCCCGGCCCTTCGCGTCCGCTCACTCCCGCATGCCGGCCAGCTCCACCGCCCGGCGCCGCAAGGAGAACCAGGCCGGGGTCATCGCCGAGACGACGGCGAGGACGGCGCAGGCGCCGACGGTCGCGCCGAGCGTCGACCACGGGACCTCGATGCTGGTCCACACCTTGAGGATGCCGAGGGCACTCCAGATCCCGAGCAGGTTGAGCGCGGCGACGAGGAGACCGAGCACCCCGCCGACCGCCACCACCATCAGCGCCTCCGCACCGACCAGCCGCAGCACCTGCCACTTGGTCGCCCCGGCCAGACGGAGCACCGCCAGGTCACGCACCCGGTCGGACGTCGCCATGACCAGGGTGTTGGCGAGGGCGATCCCCGTGTAGAGGAGAGCGATGCCGAGGACGAGCAGGAAGCCCAGACGGGTGGTCCGGTTGGTCTCCGGGTAACTCGCCCGCACCCACTGCTCCTCGGAGCGCACCTGCCCGCCGCCCGCGACGGCCGCGCGCAGCCCCGCGGCGACCGCGGTGGCGTCCGCGCCGCCCGCGACCGACACGTCGACCCGGTCGACACTCGCGCCCGGGGCGTTGCGCAAAGTGACGTAGACGCCGTTGTTGCCGGTGCCGGTGCGCATCACCGCCGCGATCCTCAGCGACTTCTTCGTGCCGTCCCCGAGCCAGACGTCGACGCGCTGTCCGACGGTGTGCCGCGCCCACTCCTCGTTGACGATGATCGAGTCGTCGCCGAGATCGGCGACCCGGCCCGACGCGATCGGTAGCCGCGTGGTCCTGGCGAGCATCGCCGGATCGGCCGCCCGCGCCTCGGACTTGACGAGCGCCACGCCGTCCTCCAGGACGTAGACGGCGCTCGCGGAGGTCGCGGACACCTCGGCGCCCTCGACCTTCCGCAGCCGTTCGACGGTGGCCGCGTCGAAGCCGGCGGGGCCCGCGGGAGACACCACGTAGTCGGCGGCGGCCTGGTCGCGGGTCTCGGTGGCCTTGGCCTCGTTGAGTGTCGCGGTCGCGCCGAGCAGGGAGCCCGCGAGGGCGACCGTGACCAGGACGGGGGCCGCGATGGCCGCGGTGCGACGGATGCCCGCCGCCGCGTTCTCGCGCACCAGCATCCCGCCCGCGCCCGGGAGTTGGGCCGGGAGCCAGGCGATGAGCCGGGTCAGCGGGCGCACCAGGACCGGCGCGAGCAGGGCGACCGCGGTGATCAGGAGCATCGGGCGGCTCACGTACGTCTTGCGGTGGAGCAGTTCGCCCGGTTCCGTGGACAGTGCCATGGCGAGCGTCACGACCGCGGCGAGCAGCAGGCCTCCGCCGAAGAGCCAGCGGCCCCAGGTCATCGTCCTGGTGTCCACGGACGCCTCGCGCAGCGCCTGGGCCGGGCCGGTCCTGCCCGCCCGCCACGACGCGGCGACCACTCCGCAGAGCGCCACCAGCAGGCCGGTCCAGAAGGCCATGTGGTACGGCCAGGTGTAGTCACCGATGGTGAACCAGCTCGGCGCCAGCTCACTGTCGACGACCCACCGGGCCAGCCGGGGGGCGCCGTACGAGCCGAGGACACAGCCTGCGGCCGACGCGAGGACACCGACGAGCAGCGCCTCGGCGAAGACCATCCGGCGGATCTGCCCGGGGGTCGCGCCCGCCGTGCGCAGCAGACCGAACTCGCGGCGCCGCTGGGCGACGGCGAACGCGAACGTCGAGGCCACCACGAAGACCGATACGAAGCCGGTGACACCGGCGGCCGTGCCGAACATGGCGTTCATCGCGACCAGGGCCTCGCTGTCGCGGTCCGGGTCGGCGTCCGCGAGCCTGCGGTCGTCGCCCGTCAGCACGCGCACGCCGGGGCTGTCCTGCGCCGCCCGGCGCACCGCGTCCGCGTCGGCATCGACCACCAGCTGGACGCTGTGCGGCGAGAGCCGGGCGGCCCGGGCATCGGTGAAGAAGAGCGCGTCCTCGAAGCCGAGCCCCGTCACGGTGCCCGTGACCCGCACGGTGCCGCGGTCCGTGGCGATGCGCTGCCCCACAGCGGCCCAGTCGCCGCCGGCGACGACCTCGTCGGCGGCCCGGGGCGCGCGCCCCTCGCTGATCCGGTACGGGGCGAAGGCGGCGGTGGACCAGGGATGACCCACCAGGTCACCCGGCCCGCCCTCGGCACGTACGGCGAAGGAGTGGTCCTCGACCACCCGGCCGAGCTCGCGCAGCTTCACCACGAGGGGGTCCGGCACGGCGCGCGGCTCGGCCAGCTTCTGGACCCGGTCGCCGATCCGGGTCGGCACCCGGAGCTCGTCCGCGCCCTTCACCACGACCGGCGCGGCGGCGAACCGCTCCGGCCCCCGGCCGGGCGCGTCGAGCGAGGAGGCGAGGGCCAGCCCCATGACGGCGATCAGCGCGACGCCGAGCGACAGCGCGACGAAGCTGCCGACGAAGGTGATCCAGCGGGTGCGCAGGGTCCGCAGGGCGATGCTCAGCACGGCACGGCCTCCAGCTTGGTCATGCGGGCGGCGATCTCTTCGGCGCTCGCCCCGATCAGCTCGCCGTTGACGCGCCCGTCGACGAGGAAGACGACGCGGTCCGCGTAGGCGGCGGCCACCGGATCGTGCGTGACCATGATGATCGTCTGCTGCTCCCGGCCGACCATGCCGCGGAGCAGGGCGAGCACCTCGCGGCTGGTCTGCGAGTCGAGCGCACCGGTCGGCTCGTCGCCGAAGAGCACTTCGGGGCGGGTGATCAGGGCCCGCGCCAGCGCCACGCGCTGCTGCTGGCCGCCGGACATCTCCGAGGGCCGGTGCCCGGCGCGCTCGTCGAGGCCGACCTGGTGCAGCACCTCACGGACCCGGGCCCGCGAGGGACGCCGCCCGGCCAGGCGCAGTGGCAGCGCCACGTTCTGCTCGGCGGTCAGCGAGGGCAGCAGGTTGAACGCCTGGAACACAAAGCCGATGCGGTCGCGGCGCAGCAGGGTCAGCTTGGTCTCGCTCAGCCCGGTCAGTTCGGTGCCGCCCACGGTGACCGAGCCCGAGGTGGGCCGGTCGAGCCCGGCCGCGCACTGCAACAGAGTCGACTTGCCCGAACCGGACGGGCCCATGACGGCGGTGAACGTGCCCTTGGGGAAGCCGAGAGAGACCTGGTCGAGGGCGGTCACCGCGCCGCCCCCCGACCCGTACTGCCTGCTCACGGAGCGCAACTTGATCGCGTCGTCAGTCATCTTTCCACTCATTCGGTGTCGGTCACCCGCACATCGGGCGGGACGGATGGTCGGGAGCGCGTCGGCCACCTTGCCCTGGCCGGGCCGTCGCCGGGCGGCCAGGAGGCGGTGCGCGGGGTGCAGGAGGCTGCGACGGCAGGAGGTTGCACGCGGCACGGGTCAGCCCGGCCCCGCGGGGCCCATGGCGTACCCGATCAGGACGAAGGCGGGCGCCCACACGGCACTGCTGACCAGGGACCAGCCCAGGTAGCGACGCAGCGGCATCCGGGTGGCCCCGCACAGAGCCGGCACGAGGGTGCGCAGGACGGCGGTGAAGCGGCCGACGAACACCGCCGCGCCGCCGCGCCGTTCGATCAGCCCCAGGGCCCGTTCGGTGTACCGCTGCCACCGGCCACCGTCCGGGATCCGGCTCAGGACCCGGGTTTTCCAGCGTCGTCCCACCGCGTAACCGATCAGGTTGCCCGCGACGGCTCCGGTGACCGCGGTCAGCAGAGCCGCCGCCACGGTCACCTGTCCGTGCCAGGCGAGGACCCCGCCCATCAGCACGGCGGTCTGCCCCGGCATCAGCGCACCCACCAGCGGTAGCGCCGCCTCCAGTGCGGGCAGGAGCAGCACCGCCGCCAGGACGCCGAGGCTTCCGTACACCAGCGTGTGCTCGGTCAGCCAAGCCACCATCGGGATGCCGCCTTCCTCGCAACTTCGATGGCTCAACGAAACCGCGTCGCGGGGGGCCGGCGCAGTGCGGCAGGACCGAGACCTGGGGTAGGGCCAGGCATACCCTCCGCGTTCGGTTCAGCTCGCCCCGGTGAACGTCCGGTTCCCGACGAGCGCGAGCCCTCCGGAGTCCAGGGCGGCCAGCCGGACCAGTTCGTGGAACCGGTAGTGGGGTTCACCCGCCGCGTCGATGCCCGACATCTCCAGGAGCGACTTCTCGACGAGGCGCTCGAGGAACTCCTCGGTCGCCGACTCGGACCTGCAGAGCAGCGGCGCGGCAGCCGACGCGGAGAAGACCGCGGGCCCGCAGGAGGCGAGTGCCCGGGTGAACTCCAGCTCATGAGGAGGCAGCAGACGCAGTGCGGAGCCGAGGCGGCCGCCGATGTCCAGATCGCCGACATGAAGTTCCGCCAGGCGCGTCACCGGCTGCGCGAGATTGCGGGCGAGGCGGGAGGCGGGCCAGTGCGGCCGCGCGGCGAGCCGGGTGGCGGCGGCCCGCAGCGCGAGCGGAAGCCCCCCGCAGGCGTCGACCAGGGCCCGGGAGGCCTGCGGCTCGGTGACGATGCGGGAGACCCCGGCGATCGCCGAGAGCAGGGCGAGCGACTCGCTGCCGTCCATGGGGTAGAGGGGGGTGGTGCGGAAGCCCGGCACCGCGCTCTGCCTGTTGCGGCTGGTGACGAGGACGGCGGCGTCCGCCGTGGCCGGGAGCAGCGGGTCGAGCTGGAGCTCGCTCGCCGCGTCGTCGAGGAAGAGGAGCAGCCTGCGCCCCGCGGTCCTCGTGCGGTAGAGGCGGATCAGTTCGTCGAGCTGGAGCCGGCTGCCGTCCGGGGAGAGAAGGGCCTCGGGCCGCTCACCGAGCGCTCGCAGCAGATGCGAGAGCACCTGTCCGGATTCCTTGACCGTGCCGTCGCGGTGGCGCAGCCGCGCGTGGAGCAGTCCGTCGGGGAACTCGGCCGCGACGGCGTGCGCCACCCGCACCGCGAGCGCGGTCTTGCCGACGCCCGCCATCCCGGAGATCAGCAGTCGCCGTGGCCGCGACCCGGCACGCCGATCCGCCGGGGTGTCGGTCAACTGCGCGCACAACTCGGTGAACTGGCTCTTCCGGCCGGTGAAGTCCGCGATGTCGGGCGGCAGCATGACCGGTGACATCGGCGCGACGGCGGAAGGGGGGCCGGAGTGCGGGGCCGAGGTGGGCAGGTGTGCCGGCTCCGGCAGCAGGCTCAACTCACCCGACAACACCGCCTGGTACTTGGCCGTCAGTTCGCTGCCCGGATCCACCCCGAGCTCCTCGGCGAGCACCTTGCGGCCCTCGTGGTACGTGCGCAGGGCCTCGGCCTGCCGCCCGCACCGGTACAACGCCGTCATCAGCTGGCCGCGCAGCCTCTCCCGCACCGGGAACTCGCCTACCAGACCGGTGAGTTCGGGGACGAGCCGCCGATGCCGCGCCAGTGCCAGATCGGCTTCGATGCGGTGCTCCACGGCGCTCATCCGCGCTTCCTCCAGCTGCGGCAGCTCCGCCTCGGCGAGATAGGGCGTCACATTCGCGAGCGCGGGACCCTGCCACAGGTCGAGCGCGCGCCGCAACAGCTCCTCCGCCTCCGCGAACCGCCGTTCCTCCAGGGCCTTGCGCCCCTGCCGGTCGAGCCGCTCGAACTCGACGGCGTCGACCGTCGCGCCCTCGGCGATCAGCTGATAGCCGGGCTGCCTGCGGACCAGTTCGACGCCGGGCCCGAGCAGCTTTCTGAGTCTCGATATGTAGGTGTAGATCTGGGCGTTCATGGTGACCGGCGGCTCCCACCCCCACAGCAGCGAGCTCAGCCGATCGTCTCCCACCACCCGGCCGCGCGCCAGAAGCAGCACGGCCAGCACGGTGTGTGCCTTCGATCCCGACAGTGCGATGCGACGTGTTCCCTCTCTTGCCTCGACCGGTCCCAGAAGCTGGAATTCCATGTGTGCCCCCCTTGTACGGCCGTGGCCGCCCTGTGCGGCCACAGCCGATCAGCACGCCGGAGCGTGAACTCCTGGCCATTGTTCGGCCAAGTTGTGGCGGAATTGAGCCTTCGGAAATGGCAACAGGCTGCGGTGGCAAGTCCTTGTCGCCGCCCCCGCTGGTCCGGCCGCCACCGCCGTGTACAGGGCCTCACCGGGGAAGGTAGGGGCGGCCCTACCCCGAACATGCCCACTGGACCGATGGTCCGGCCGGTTTCGCGCCTTCTAGGGTGACGCCATGCATGCTCGGAATGTGTGGCAGGCCATGACCGGGCCGGACTTCCTGCGTTCGGCCTGGCCCTGGCGGTCGGTGGCGTACCTGGTCACCGGCGTGGTGGCCGGTGCCGTCGCGCTGGTCTCGATCGTGACCGCGGCCGCGGTCGGCGGGGTACTCGCCGTCGTCCTGGTGGGTCTGCCGCTCCTCGTGCTCGCGGCGCTCGGCGGGATCCCGGTGGCGTCCGTGGAACGGCGCAGGCTGCGCCTCATCGACCTCGACACGGCCGCCGACCCGCACCGCACGCCGTCCGTGCCGGGTCTGTGGGGATGGCTGCGCACGCGGCTGCGGGAGCAGGTGACCTGGCGTGAACTCGGGTACGCGCTGCTGTTCGCGGTGGTGCTGTGGCCGCTCGACGCACTCGCCGTCATGGTGGCTCTGTTGTGCCCGGCGTCGATGGCCGCCACGCCGGTCCTGCTGGCGACCCTCGGGGACGGCCGGGAGACGAAGGTGCTCAAGCAGTGGACGGTCACCACCTGGCCGGCGGCGTTCGGTGTGGCCGTGCTCGGAGTGGTGCTGCTCGCGCTGGGCGCGTACCTCCTGGGGCTCGTGGCCGGGGCGCGTGCCGAGCTGACGCGCCTTCTGATCGCCCCGAGGGATGCCGGCCTGGGCGCCAAGGTCACCGAACTCGTACGTTCCCGGGTGCGGCTGGTGGACGCCTTCGAGACGGAGCGGCGCCGCATCGAACGCGATCTGCACGACGGGGCACAGCAGCGCCTGGTCGCGCTGACGATGACGCTCGGCCTGGCCCGCCTCGACGCGCCCCCGGGGCCACTGGCCGACCAGCTCGCCAAGGCCCATGACGAGGCGGGCCAGGCGCTCACGGAACTACGGGAACTCATCCACGGCATCCACCCCAGGGTGCTCACGGACTACGGCCTGGAGGCGGCGGTGGCGGACGCCGCCGACCGCTCGGCGATTCCGGTCGAGACGGCCCTGCGGGTCCCGGAGCGACTGCCCCAAGCGGTGGAGGCGGCGGCGTACTTCGTCGTGTCCGAGGCCCTGGCCAACGTCGCCAAGCACAGCGGGGCGAGCCGCGCCGAGGTGACCGGCGGGCACCGGGACGGACGGCTGGTCCTGGAGGTGCGCGACGACGGCCGGGGCGGTGCGAGCGAGGAGGGCGGCAGCGGCCTCACCGGACTCGCGGACCGGGTGTCGGTCCTTGATGGCAGACTTGTCCTGTCCAGCCCGCCGGGTGGGCCGACCCTGTTGCGTGTGGAGATTCCTTGCGACCCTTACGAGCGGACCGACCCCTCCGCGTAGTTCTGGCCGAAGACAGCGTGCTGCTGCGCGAGGGACTCATCGGTCTGCTGACCCGCTGCGGCCACGAGGTGGTCGCGGCGGTCGGGGACGCGCCGGGGCTGCTCACCGCGGTCGCCGAGCACCACCCGGACATCGTCGTGACCGACGTGCGGATGCCGCCCGGCTTCCAGGACGAGGGCCTGCACGCGGCGGTCCGACTGCGCGAGAAACAGCCGACGTTGCCCGTCCTGGTCCTGAGCCAATACGTGCAGCGGGCCTACGCGTCCGAGCTGCTCGACTCCGGCGACGGATCGGGCGTCGGCTATCTCCTCAAGGACCGTGTCGGCCAGGTCGAGGAGTTCGTGCACGCGCTGGCCGAGGTCGCCGACGGCGGGACCGTCGTCGACCCCGAGGTGGTACGCCAGTTGCTGCGCCGTCGCCGGGATCCGCTGGAGCGGCTGACGCCGCGTGAGCGGGAGGTCCTTGCCCTGGTCGCTCAGGGCAGGTCGAACGGCGCGATCGCCCGCGAGCTGGTCGTCTCCGAGGCGGCGGTCGGCAAGCACATCGGCAGCATCCTCACCAAGCTCGACCTGCCTCCGGCGGACGAGACGCACCGTCGGGTGCTCGCGGTGCTCGCTTTCCTGAGGGCCTGACACTTCCCCGGCCCTTCCCGGCCTTCCGCGGCGGCGCGGCAGGCCGATATAGCTCCGGCGCACATCCGTCGTATGCCCGTGGCGGAAGCTGGGCGCGCCCCGACGAACCCCCGTCGCGGTCGCCCCCACCCGCCCTGGAGGACATTCATGCGTCGGCACATCCCCGTCTCGCTGGCCGGCACGGCACTCGCCATGACCGTCGCTCTGCTGTCCGTGACCCCCGCCTCGGCCGCCCCCGCCGACAAGGACGCGGTGCTCGCTGCCGGTCCCGCCTCTGCGCCCCGCCCGGACTCCGCCGCGGCCGGGTGTGTGCGGCCGGGAGGCACCCTCTTCTCCTTATTTCCCACTCCTTTATGAATTTCTTATGTTTGATCCCGTGAGATTCGGGTCCGGAGGTTTGCGAGACTGGGGCGGTGAGAAGTTCAGCTCCCGCGCCGCGGGTCATCGCCGTCGTCGGTCCCACTGCGGCCGGAAAGTCCGATCTGGGGGTATTCCTTGCTCAGCGGCTCGACGGTGAGGTGGTCAACGCCGACTCCATGCAGCTCTACCGGGGCATGGACATCGGCACCGCGAAGCTGACGCCCGCCGAACGCGGTGACATTCCGCACCGGCTGCTGGACATCTGGGACGTCACCGAGACCGCCAGCGTCGCCGAGTACCAGCGGCTGGCCCGTGCCGAGATCGACAGGCTGCTCGCCGCGGGCCGCACCCCTGTCCTGGTCGGCGGCTCCGGCCTCTATGTGAAGGGCGCCATCGACGCCCTGGAGTTCCCCGGTACGGACCCCGACGTACGGGCCAGGCTGGAGGAGGAACTGCTGAAACGCGGCTCCGGGGTGCTGCACGCCCGCCTCGCCACCGCCGATCCCGAAGCGGGCCGGGCCATTCTGCCCAGCAACGGTCGCCGAATCGTCAGGGCCCTCGAAGTCATCGAGATCACCGGCAAGCCCTTCACCGCCAACCTCCCCGGTAACGATGCGGTGTACGACACCGTCCAGATCGGCGTCGACGTGGCCCGCCCCGAACTCGACGAACGCATCGCCCTGCGAGTCGACCGGATGTGGGCGGCCGGACTCGTGGACGAGGTGCGCGCCCTGGAGGGGCACGGCCTGCGCGAAGGACGCACCGCGTCCAGGGCGCTCGGCTACCAGCAGGTGCTGGCCGCGCTGGCCGGGGAATGCACCGAGGACGAGGCGCGCGCCGAGACCGTCCGCGCCACCAAACGATTCGCGCGCCGTCAGGACTCGTGGTTCCGTCGCGACCCGCGGGTCCACTGGCTGAACGGCGCGGCGGAGCACCGCGGGGAACTCCCGCGTCAGGCGCTGGCGTTGGTCGAACGGGCGGTTACAGCCTGATCACGTGATGGCATCGGGAAGCCCTGCCCGTCATTTCGGCGGCCGGGACCATGCCATCATCGAGCATCGATCGACCAGTGGAGTCCGAGTTGGGAGGGCGCGTGGCGATGGAGGCCGGCCCTCGCGACACGGAACAAGACGCACCAAAAACGCCGCACGAGGCGGTACGGCTGAGCCCCGACGGGCCCGACGAACCCGAGGCGACCCCCGAGGTCGAGGTCGAGTTGCGGCCCGCGCGGCGGCTGCGCATCTGGCAGCTCGCGCCGATCGTGATGCTCGCCGCCGTGGGTTCGCTGATGTTCGCGTTCCCGCTGGCCTTCGAGTTCGGCGACGGCGGGCCGGTCGTCGCCATGCTCGGCCTGCTGATCAGCTGCTGCGCCGCCGGCTGGGGGATGATGGCCGCCCGCCGCGTGGGCCACACCTGGCCCGGACTGCCGCAGCGGGGCTCGGGCGAGCGCTCCGACTGGCGCGTGATCGCCCTGTACGTCGTGGTGTGCGCCGCGCTGGTCTCCCTGGCCGTCTGGCGCGTGGCACGACTGCGCCACTGACGGACGGAGCGACCCCCGCCGCGCTGCCGTCCGGCCGCCGCGACGCTCCGTCTCCCACCCGCGTGCGCCGTCGCGCGGCCCGTTCTCGCCGACTGCCGGTGACTCCTCGTACAGTTGCCCTGTGAGCACATCCCGGATCGCCTTCCTCAAGGGCCACGGCACCGAGAACGACTTCGTGATCGTTCCCGACCCGGACAACGCCGTCGACCTGCCCGCCTCCGTCGTCGCGCGGCTGTGCGACCGCCGGGCCGGTATCGGCGGTGACGGACTGCTGCACGTCGTGCGGTCCGCCGCGCACCCGGAGGCGCGGGCCGTGGCGGGCGAGGCCGAGTGGTTCATGGACTATCGCAACGCCGACGGTTCGATCGCCGAGATGTGCGGCAACGGCGTACGTGTCTTCGCCCGCTTTCTGCAGCGCGCCGGGTACGTCGAGGAGGGCGATCTCGCCGTCGCGACCCGCGGCGGCGTGAAGAAGGTGCACATCGCCAAGGGCGGCGACGTCACGGTCTCCATGGGCCGCGCCACCCTCCCCGAGGACGGCGTCACGGTCAGCCTGGACGGCCGCAGCTGGGGCGCCCGCAACGTGAACATGGGCAATCCGCACGCGGTCGCCTTCGTGGACGACCTGGCGCACGCCGGTGATCTGCTCGCCGTACCGCCCTACAGCCCCGCGGCCGTCTACCCCGACGGCGTCAACATCGAGTTCGTCGTGGACCGCGGACCGCGCCATGTCGCGATGCGGGTCCATGAGCGCGGCTCCGGCGAGACCCGCTCCTGCGGGACGGGCGCCTGCGCCGTGGCCGTCGCCGCGGCCCGCCGGGACGGCGCCGACCCCGCGGAGACCGGCACCCCGGTCACATACACGGTCGACGTGCCCGGCGGCACGCTCGTGATCACCGAGCGGCCGGACGGCGAGATCGAGATGACCGGAGCCGCCGAGATCGTCGCCGAAGGCCTGATCGACCCGGCCTGGCTCGAAACGCTGAGCGGCTAGACCTTCGCTCGAATGGGTGATCCGTTTCACGCTGAGCGAGAGCCGGACTCCGCCACGTGGTGGGCTCGGTAGCATCAAGCACCGGCCCGGAGGAGCGACCGCACCTCCCCACCGCCGGTCGACGCTGCCGGAGGTGCCCCATGAGCGCAGAGGCCACCAACCCAGATGTGCCCGTCCGCAGGCGGGGCCGTCCCCGGATCGATCTCCGCAGGCTCGGCCGCGTCGCGCTGCTCGGCCCCGTCTCCCGTGACCGGCTGCCCGACGCGATCGGCCATGTCGCCGAGGCCCACCGGGCCCACCACCCCGACGCCGACCTCTCCGTCCTGCACAGGGCCTACGTGCTCGCGGAGTCCTCGCACCGCGGACAGATGCGCAAGAGCGGCGAGCCGTACATCACGCACCCGCTCGCCGTCACGCTGATCCTCGCCGAGCTCGGCGCCGAGACCACGACGCTCACCGCCTCCCTGCTCCACGACACGGTCGAGGACACCGACGTGACCCTCGATCAGGTGCGGGAACAGTTCGGCAAAGAGGTCTGCTACCTCGTCGACGGCGTCACCAAACTCGAAAAGGTCGACTACGGAGCGGCGGCCGAACCCGAGACCTTCCGCAAGATGCTCGTCGCCACCGGGGACGACGTCCGGGTGATGTCGATCAAGCTCGCCGACCGGCTGCACAACATGCGCACCCTCGGCGTGATGCGCCCCGAGAAACAGGTCAGGATCGCCAAGGTCACCCGTGACGTGCTGATCCCGCTGGCCGAACGGCTCGGCGTACAGGCCCTCAAGACCGAGCTGGAGGACCTCGTCTTCGCGATCCTCCGCCCCGAGGAGTACGAACACACCCGCGCACTGATCGCCGCCGCGTCGGCGCGGCCGGACGCCTCCTCCGCCGCGGCCGTCCGGGACCCGCTCGCGGCCGTCGCCGAGAGCGTGGCGACGGTGCTGCGGGAGGCGGACATCCCCGCGGAAGTCCTCATCAGGCCACGCCACTTCGTCTCCGTGCACCGAGTCAGGATCAAACGCGGCGAACTGCGCGGCACCGACTTCGGCCGACTGCTGGTGCTCGTCGGTGACGACGCCGACTGCTACGCCGTGCTCGGCGAACTGCACACCTGTTTCACCCCGGTCATCTCCGAGTTCAAGGACTTCATCGCCGCACCCAAGTTCAACCTGTACCAGTCACTGCACACCGCGGTCGTGGGCCCCGACGGGGCGGTCGCCGAAGTACTCATCCGTACGCACCGGATGCACAAGGTCGCCGAGGCGGGTGTCATCGCCCTCGGCAACCCGTACGCCGCGGACAGCGGCTCCGGCACCCAGCCCGTCGAGCCCGCGGACGGGGAGCGCGCCGACCCGACCCGGCCCGGCTGGCTCTCCAGGCTCCTCCAGTGGCAGCAGTGCGCCCCGGACCCCGACACCTTCTGGACCACGCTCCGCGCCGACCTCGCCCAGGACCGCGAGATCACGGTCTTCCGCACGGACGGCGGCACGCTCGGGCTGCCCGCCGGAGCCAGCTGCGTCGACGCCGCCTACGCGCAGTACGGCGACGAGGCGCACAGCTGCATCGGCGCCCGGGTCAACGGCCGGCTCGCCACCCTCGGCACCGTGCTGAGCGACGGCGACACCGTGCAACCGCTGCTCGCCGAGGACTCCGCCTCCGGCCCGTCGCCCGACTGGCTCGACCACGCCCGCACCCCCGGCGCCCGCATCGCCATCACCGGCTGGCTGGACGCCCACCCCGAGGACACCCGGGGCCCGCACAGCAGCAGTACCGCGGAGCCCAGGTCCGAGCCGCAGCCCCAGGAAACCGGTGGCCCCGGGGGCGACGGGGCCGAGCCCCGTACCGCGAGCGCCGTGGTGGACCGGCCGGACGCCGACGTACGACTCGCGGGCTGCTGCACGCCCGCACCCCCCGACGCCGTCACCGGATTCGTCGTGCGCGGCGGAGCCGTCACCGTGCACCGGCTGGAGTGCTCCGCGGTCTCCCGGATGCGGTCCGTCGGCCGGGTGCCGGTCGGGGTGAGCTGGGAAGACACGGTCGGCTGTCGCGTCACCCTGGTCGCCGAGTCCTTCGGACGGGCCCGGCTGCTCGCCGATCTCACCGAGGCGATCGCGACGGCGGACGCGGCGATCATCTCCGCCACCGTCGAACCACCCAGCGAACAGCGCGTCCGGCACACCTACACCTTGCAGCTCGCCGACGCCGCCGGACTTCCGGCGCTGATCCGCGCGATGCGCGACGTACCGGGCGTCTACGACGTGAGCCGCGCGCAGCACCCCGCCGCCGTCTGACGCCCACGCCGTCCGGCCCCGCCGCGCAGCCGTCCGTCGGGACGATCTCGTTCGAGTGGCGCGGCGCGCGCCGCGCCTGCTCGGGCGGGAGTCGCTGGTAGCGGTAGGTCATGCCGTTCATCTCCCGCCGTCTGCGGGCCGCTCTGCTGGCCACTGCATCGGCCACCCTCGTCGCCGCCGCCCTCCCCTCACCCGTGCCGCTCGGTATCGGCGATCCGCTCTTCCCGCACCTCGGCAACCCCGGGTACGACGTCCTCTCGTACGACATCGGGCTCACCTACCGCGGCAGCAACAGCAAACCGCTGGACGCCGTCACCACGATCGACGCGCGGACCACCGAGCAGCTGGACCGGATCAACCTCGACTTCACCCACGGCAAGGTCCGCGAGGTCGAGGTCAACGGTCTGCGGGCCGACTTCGCGACGGCCGACGAGGATCTGGTCATCCGGCCCCCCGGCCCGCTCCCCGCCGGAGTACCGCTGCACATCACCGTCCGGCACACCAGTGACCCGAGCGGGAAGAAGGAGAGCGGCGGCTGGGTGCGTACCGCCGACGGTCTGGCCATGGCCAATCAGGCGGACGCCGCGCACCGCGTCTTCCCCAGCAACGACCACCCCGCCGACAAGGCGTACTTCACCTTCCGGATCACCGCCCCCAAGGATTTCACGGTGGTGGCCAACGGCCTGCCCACCGGCACGGCCCGGCACGGTGCCGAGACCACCTGGTCCTACCGGACCGAACACCCCATGGCCACCGAACTGGCCCAGGTCACCATCGGCCGCTCCACCGTCCTGCGACGGACCGGGCCGCACGGTCTGCCGGTCCGTGACGTGGTGCCGAGCGCCGACCGGAAGCGCCTGGAGCACTGGCTCGGCAAGACGCCCGCCCAGCTGGACTGGATGGAGCGGCAGGTCGGCCGCTACCCCTTCGAGACGTACGGACTGCTGGTCGCGGACACCGAAACCGGCTTCGAGCTGGAGACCCAGACGCTCGCGCTCTTCGAACGGTCCCTGTTCACCCAGACCGCCTACCCGGAGTGGTACGTCGACTCGATCATGGTGCACGAACTGGCACACCAGTGGTTCGGCGACAGCGTATCGCCGCGTGCCTGGTCCGACCTCTGGCTCAACGAGGGACACGCCACCTGGTACGAGGCCCGTTACGCCGAGGAGCACGCCGGCAAGAAGCTGGAGAGCCGCATGCATGAGGCCTACACCAGGTCCGACGACTGGCGCGCCGCGGGCGGCCCGCCGGCCCGCCCCGACACTCCTGCGCCCGGACAGAAGCTCAGCCTGTTCCGGCCGGTGGTGTACGACGGCAGCGCGCTGGTCCTCTACGCGCTGCACCAGGAGATCGGTGAGAAAGCGTTCGACCTGCTGGAGCGGAGCTGGGTGAAAAAACACCGGGACTCCAACGCCGCCACCGCGGACTTCGTCCGGCTGGCCTCGCAGACAGCCGGCCGCGACCTCACCAAGTTCTTCGACGACTGGCTGTACGGCAGGAAGACCCCGCCGATGCCGGGGCACCCGGACTGGCACAGTGCCGAGCCCACCGGACAGCGGTAAACCAGGGTGACGGGCGCGGCGGACCATGCCACTATCGACGAGTCGCCGCGGCGGCCGGATCGGTGATTCCCGACAGTGGGAATCATCGGGAGAGGTCACGCGTTGTGACTGATGTAACGGACTTTCATCGACGTAAGGATCCAATGACCTCCTCTTCTTCCCTTCCCCAGGACGCGCAGCACGCGCAGAGCGCTACGGAGAATGTCACCGAGAGCCTCACCGAGAGCCTTCGGGCCGACGCCCTGATGGAAGAGGACGTCGCCTGGAGCCACGAGATCGACGGAGAGCGGGACGGCGAGCAGTTCGACCGTTCCGAGCGTGCCGCGTTGCGGCGAGTGGCGGGCCTCTCCACAGAGCTCGAGGACGTCACCGAGGTCGAGTACCGACAGCTGCGCCTGGAGCGTGTGGTGCTGGTCGGTGTCTGGACATCGGGGACCGTGCAGGACGCGGAGAATTCCCTCGCGGAGCTGGCCGCACTTGCGGAGACAGCAGGTGCGCAGGTGCTCGACGCCGTCTTCCAGCGCCGCGACAAGCCCGACCCGGCCACCTACATCGGCTCGGGCAAGGCACTGGAGCTGCGCGACATCGTCCTCGAATCCGGGGCCGACACCGTCGTCTGCGACGGTGAGCTGAGCCCCGGCCAGCTGATCCATCTGGAAGACGTCGTCAAGGTCAAGGTGGTCGACCGGACCGCTCTGATCCTCGACATCTTCGCCCAGCACGCCAAGTCCCGGGAGGGCAAGGCGCAGGTCTCGCTGGCAC
Organism: Streptomyces sp. NPDC014727; assembly: GCF_043083485.1. Classification (NCBI taxonomy): domain Bacteria; kingdom Bacillati; phylum Actinomycetota; class Actinomycetes; order Kitasatosporales; family Streptomycetaceae; genus Streptomyces; species Streptomyces sp. NPDC014727. Next base: position 15,686 of record NZ_JBIBYR010000047.1, read on the forward strand.
AGATGCAGTACATGCTGCCGCGGCTGCGCGGCTGGGGCCAGTCGCTCTCCCGTCAGATGGGCGGCGGCGGTTCCAGTGGCGGTGGCGGCATGGCCACCCGTGGCCCCGGTGAGACCAAGATCGAGACGGACCGGCGTCGGATCCGCGAGAAGATGGCGAAGATGCGCCGGGAGATCGCGGAGATGAAGACCGGCCGCGAGATCAAGCGCCAGGAGCGCAAGCGCAACAGGGTGCCGTCGGTCGCCATCGCCGGCTACACCAACGCGGGCAAGTCCTCGCTGCTCAACCGCCTGACCGGGGCCGGTGTCCTGGTGGAGAACGCGCTGTTCGCCACGCTGGACCCGACCGTGCGCCGGGCCGAGACGCCGAGCGGCCGGATCTACACCCTGGCCGACACCGTCGGGTTCGTACGGCATCTGCCGCACCACCTCGTCGAGGCGTTCCGCTCCACCATGGAGGAGGTCGGTGAATCCGACCTGATCCTGCATGTGGTGGACGGCTCCCACCCGGTGCCGGAGGAACAGCTCGCCGCGGTGCGCGAGGTGATCCGCGAAGTGGGTGCGGTGGACGTACCCGAGGTCGTGGTCATCAACAAGGCGGACGCGGCCGATCCACTGGTGCTGCAGCGGCTGCTGCGCATCGAGAGGCACGCGATCGCGGTCTCGGCACGCACCGGTGTCGGCATCGACGAGCTGCTGGCGCTCATCGACAGCGAACTGCCCCGGCCGTCGGTCGAGATCGAGGCGCTCGTGCCCTACACCCGGGGCGGGCTCGTTTCCCGGGTGCATGCCGAGGGCGAGGTGATCTCCGAGGAGCACACGTCGGAGGGCACCCTGCTCAAGGCACGGGTCCATGAGGAACTGGCAGCCGACCTCTCCGCGTACGTGCCCGTGGCGCACTGACCGCGACACGGCACGGCTCGGTACGGACCGAAGGCCCGCTCCCTCGTTCGGAGCGGGCCTTCGGGCGTCCTTCGTGCGGGTGGCCGTCAGTGGCCGCCGAGCTTCTCGCTCATCATGGTGAAGACGTCCTGCGCGCCCTTGACCAGGTGCGGACCAGCGAGCCGGCCCGAAGTCCCCGGTCCGATGGAGGTGTTCGAGACGAGGACGACTTGCCGTCAGCCCTTGCTGAACCATCCGCCGCCGGACGAGCCGCCCGTCATGGTGCAGCCGATGTGGTACATGGTGGCCGGACCCAGGGCCGCCGTGAATGCAGGCCCACCCTATGACGGGGTGGACCATGCTCCTCGCCACGGAGGAACGGGTCGCGGGCGGCCCATGGCCACCACCCGACGGCAGGGGCTCCCGGCGGGCGCTTGCCGCACCGGGAGCCCCTGAAGATCCGTCATCCGTCATCCGTCATCCGTCATCCGGAAGAGCCGGCTGACGGACTGTCGTCACTGCCCCGCGTACTTCTTGCTGACCGACTCGTAGACGCCCTTGGCCTCCTTGCCGAAGCGCGGCCCCGCCAGCCAGCCGGCCGTCACCGGGCCGATGGAGGTGTTCGAGACCAGCGCGGGCCTGCCGTCCTGGCCCGCTGCGACCCAGCCGCCACCGGAGGCTCCGCCGGTCATGGTGCAGCCGATGCGGTACATCGTCGGGTCCTGCGCGGTCAGCGAGAGCCTGCCCGGCTTGTCCGCGCACTGGAACGCCTTCTGGCCGTCGTACGGCGGAGCGGCCGGGAAGCCGGTGGCCGTCATGCTGCCGATCTTCGGCACGGCCGGTGCGTTGAACTCGACGGGCAGCGCGGAGCCGACCGTCTCCTCCAGCGACTTGCCCGTGGAGCCCTTCTCCGGGGTGACATGCAGCACCGCGAAGTCGTACGGGGCGCCCTGGCCGCCGACCGAGGCGCCCTGGGAGATCCACTGGTCGGACGTCTGCGCCCACTGGCCCCACCACACGCCGTACGGGGCGATCTCCTGCTTGGTCGCCGTCTTCAGCTCCGCCGGCGACAGACCCTTGTTGTTGTACGACGGAACGAAGGCGATGTTGCGGTACCAGCCGCCCTTCTTGCCCGCGTGCACGCAGTGCCCCGCCGTCCACACCAGGTTGGACTTGCCGGGGTGGGCCGGGTCCTTCACCACCGTCGCGGAGCAGACCATGGAACCCTCGGGGCTGTCGAAGAGCAGCTTCCCGGACTCCGCGGCGTTGGCGTGGTACGGCGTTCGGACACCGGCGGCCCGGACCGGCGCGGGGGTCGGGTCCGTCACGCCCACATCACCCGAGATGTCGTTGTCGACCGGCTTCTCCGGCGACTTGTCGGCATCCCGCATCCGGTCCGGGTCCCAGAGCCCCTCGATGATCGGGTTGACGAAGTCCTTCGCCTCGCGCAGCCACTTGTCCCTGTCCCAGTTCTTCCACTCGCCGTTCTTCCACTGGTCGAGATCGATTCCGTGTTCCTTGAGCCGGTTCTTCAGATCGTCCGGAATGGTGATCTTGCCGTCCGCGGCCTGGCCTGCGGGACTGCTCGGCTTGTCACTCGCTTCGTCCTCGCCGGGCCCGCAGGCGGTGGCGGTGAGCGCGAGGACCGCGGTGACCGCGGCCGTGGCGAGCACCGAGGAGCGCCTACGGCGTGTGCCCTCCTGACGTGCGGCGAGAGCCGGTCGAATGAGTCGCATGTGGTGATCCCCCTGGGACTTCGTAACTCAACACTTCTGTACTGCACTTCGGTACTGCCGCGAGCCGTTCGTTCCGAACGCCCTGCGGACTGCCGGAAATGTGCCCGAGCCCTCCGTGCGGCCCCCACTATGCCGGTGCCGATGGGGACGGCACGCGGCAGGGCCACGGTTCCGCCTCCGCAAGGATCTTCGGATTCGGCCGTGATCCCCGGCGTCCGGCGTCGTTGGTAGTACGAGGGACTCGCGGACAGCGTTCATCCCCGCAGTCCGTCCGTGCGCCGACGTACCGACGTGCAACGCAACTGTTACAGCGGGAGGACCAACAGCCGTGGCCGTGACCGAACCAGCTCCGGTGGCAGCACCGGCGGGGCACGAGGGGATCCTGCGCCGCCAGTCACTGCGTGAATCCGCCGCCCGTACCTATGCGCGTTCACTGCCCATCGTGCCGGTACGGGCCCGGGGGATGACCATCGAGGGCGCGGACGGGCGGCGATACCTCGACTGTCTCTCCGGGGCAGGCACCCTGGCGCTCGGGCATAACCACCCGGTGGTCCTGGAGGCGATCAAGAAGGTGATCGACTCGGGCGCACCGCTCCAGGTGCTCGACCTCGCCACCCCGGTCAAGGACGCCTTCACGACGGAGCTGTTCGCGACCCTGCCGAGGCGGCTCGCCGACAACGCCCGGATCCAGTTCTGCGGACCGGCCGGCACGGACGCCGTCGAGGCGGCGTTCAAGCTGGTCCGTACCGCGACCGGCCGCAGCGGGCTTCTCGCCTTCACCGGCGCCTACCACGGAATGACGGCCGGAGCCCTGGCCGCTTCGGGAGGCGCCGAGGACGTACGCGTGACACGACTTCCCTTCCCCCGCGACTACCGCTGCCCCTTCGGCGTCGGAGGCGGGCGCGGCGCGGAGATCGCCGCCCGCTGGACGGAGAACCTGCTGGACGACCCCAAGGGCGGCACACCCCCACCGGCCGGCATGATCCTCGAACCGGTGCAGGGGGAGGGCGGCGTGAACCCCGCCCCCGACGGCTGGATGCGCCGGATGCGTCAGATCACCGAGACCCGCTCCGTCCCCCTGATCGCCGACGAGGTCCAGACGGGTGTGGGGCGCACCGGTGCCTTCTGGGCGGTGGAACACAGCGGGATCGTGCCCGACGTGATGGTGCTCTCCAAGGCCATCGGCGGTTCCCTCCCGCTCGCGGTGATCGTCTACCGCTCCGAACTCGACACCTGGCAGCCGGGCGCCCACGCCGGTACCTTCCGGGGCAACCAACTCGCCATGGCGGCGGGCACGGCCACCCTCTCCTTCGTACGGGAGAACCACCTCGCCGAGCGTGCCGCGACGCTCGGTGCCCGGATGCTCGCGCGCCTCCAGGCGCTGGCCACGGACCACCCGTCCATCGGAGACGTCCGTGGACGGGGCCTGATGATCGGGGTGGAGCTCGTCGACCCCGAGGCCCCGGCGCGGGGCGACGGCCCCGAGCCACCGCCCGCCCCGGCCCTCGCCGCCGCCGTTCAGCAGGAATGCCTGCGCCGCGGGCTCATCGTCGAACTCGGCGGACGCCACTCCACCGTCGTACGCCTCCTCCCGCCCCTCACTCTCACCGACGAACAGGCAACAGCGGTCGTGGACCGCCTCGCCGACGCCCTGGCAGCCGCCGAGCGCCTGCCGCACCGCCGGACCACGACCGGGGCGATTCGCTGACCCCCCTCACAAGGAAGACCGCCGTGAACCCCACCCCCGCGCCCCAGGCCGACGGCCCTCCCCCCACCCCGCAGGGAGGACCGGCCGGGCTCACCGGCAACCTCGTCGTGGAGCACACCACCGTGCCGCGCCAGAAGGCGGCACCGCACGATGAGCAGTACCTCCCGATGCACATGGAGAGCGCCGAGGCGCCCACTGACCTCCTCGACCATCCGGATCCGCTGCGCGCCGCCGACACGGCCGGTGTCGAGAATCTGCTCCGCTGCTGGGTTCGGGAGAGCGATCTGTCCCGACCGGCCGGGGAAACCCTCCGTATCCCCCTTCCCGCGAGCGGATCCGCGCTGCTCGTCCCCGTCGTCTACTGGTCCGTCACGGGCTGGCACCGCTTCGGCATGCCCGTCCTGGAAGGGGCACCCGAAGGTGCGCCACCCGTCGACGCCGTGACGGTCGCCGCGCTCCTGAGCCGCGAGGCCGACCGCGACGGGGGCACCGACATGGTGGCCCGGGTCGCCGACTCCGTACAGCGAACCGCCAGCTTCATCGCCGAGCGGCGCCGCACCCCCGAGGCCCCGGCCGAAGCGGACCTCTTCCTCACCGCCGAGCAGTCACTCCTCCTCGGACATCCGCTCCACCCCACGCCCAAGAGCCGCGAAGGCCTTTCCGAAGCGGAATGCCGCCGCTACTCGCCCGAGTCGCACGGCTCCTTCCCGCTCCACTGGATGGCTGTCCACCGGTCCGTACTGGCCACCGACTCCGCCTGGACCGAGGGCGGCCGTCCGGTACCGGCGGCGGAACTGGTCACCTCCCACACCGAGGGGCTTCGACTCCCCGACAACACCGCACCGATTCCGCTCCACCCCTGGCAGGCCCGCGAACTCGGACACCGGCCCGAAGTCGCCGCCCTGCTCGACGCCGGACTCCTCCACGACCTGGGGCCGCACGGGAAGCCCTGGCACCCCACCTCCTCCGTCCGTACCGTGCACCGGCCGGACGCCGACATGATGCTCAAGCTCTCCCTCGGCCTCCGCATCACCAACTCCCGCCGGGAGAACCTCCGCAAGGAACTCCACCGCGGGGTCGAGGTGCACCGGCTGCTCCGCAGCGGCCTCGCCGCGCGGTGGCACGCGGTACACCCCGGCTTCGACATCGTCCGTGACCCCGCCTGGCTCGCCGTCGACGGCCCGGACGGCGAGCCCGTCGCGGGTCTCGACGTGATGCTGCGTCACAACCCCTTCGGGCCGTTCGACGACGCGGTCTGCATCGCCGCGCTCACCGCCCCGCGCCCCTGGCCGGGCCGGACGGGTACGCACTCACGCCTCACCGGGATCGTCCTCGCCCTGGCTGCCGCCACCGGACGAGCCGTGGGGGCGGTCGCCACCGAATGGTTCCTGCGCTATCTCGACCGCGTCGTACGTCCGGTTCTCTGGCTCGACGGTCACGCGGGTGTCGCGCTCGAAGCCCACCAGCAGAACACGCTGGTGCTGCTCGACCCCCACGGCTGGCCCGTCGGCGGCCGATACCGTGACAACCAGGGCTACTACTTCCGTGAGTCCCACCGCACCGCGCTGGAGCACCGGCTCCCCGGCATCGGACGGGTCAGCGACACCTTCGTCCCCGACGCGGTCACCGACGAACGCTTCGCCTATTACGTCGGCATCAACAACGTGTTCGGCCTGATCGGGGCCTTCGGCGCACAGCGCCTCGCCGACGAACAGGTGCTCATCGCCGCGTTCCGCCGATTCCTCGACTCGGCCACCGCGCTGGGCTCCCCCCTGCCGGCGCATCTGCTGGAGAACTCCTATCTGCGGTGCAAGGCCAACCTGTTGACCCGGTTGCACGGCCTCGATGAACTCGTCGGGCCCGTGGACACCCAGTCCGTCTACGTCACCATGGCCAATCCCTTGTACGCCTGAAAGAACATGGCAATCATCTGATCCGCCGAGAGGAGAGCGACACCGTGGCTCCCGCCGATGCGCACACCGAAGCCGGTGCCGGCCCTGCCCCGCCGACCGACACGGGCGCCGAGGACACCCTGGACCTGCCGCTCTCCGAAGAACTCCTCGCCCTGTTCGAGGAGGAGGAACCGGCCACGCCCGGGGAGGAAGCACCGGCCACCCCGGCGCTGTCCCTGTCGCCGAACACGTCCGCGTCGTCCGAACCGGGCGACGCGGGCCCGGCCGCAGGCAGACGGACGGCCACGGGCAGTGCGGCCTTCGCTGATCTGCTCGACCACCCGGCCGACTGGGGACCGGCGGCCACCCCGGCCGGAGTGTTCCAGCTCGTACCCGTACGGCTGGAACGCGACCTCGCCGTGATCAGCCGCTGGATGAACGACCCCGCGGTCGCCGCTTTCTGGGAACTCGCCGGCCCCGAAGCGGTCACCGCCGACCACCTGCGTCCTCAACTCGACGGCGACGGACGCAGCGTCCCATGTCTCGGCGTGCTGGCCGGGATTCCCATGAGCTACTGGGAGATCTACCGAGCGGATCTCGATCCGCTGGCGCGCCACTACCCCGCCCGCCCGCACGACACCGGAATCCACCTGCTCATCGGCGGTGTGAACAACCGGGGACGCGGGGTCGGCACCACCCTGCTGCGGGCCGTCTCCGACCTCGTGCTCGACAACCGCCCCCTGTGCGCGCGTGTCGTCGCGGAACCCGACCTGCGAAACACCCCCTCCGTCTCCGCCTTCCTGAGCGCCGGCTTCCGCTTCTCCGCGGAAGTCGAACTCCCCGACAAGCGAGCTGCCCTGATGGTCCGCGAACGAACCCACCGTGCCCAGCTGTGAACGATCTGCTGCCTTGCGTATACCGCAATCACCCCATCGGTTCCGTCCCGAGGAGGCCCTGTGCCGAAATATCCCGCGAGCCATGATGCAGCGGAGTCAGCCCCTCTGCTCAGCACACCGGAACTGAACCGGGCGGCCTGGGACGGAGCCGCCGCCCGGCTGCTTGCGAAGATGCTCGGTCAGTTCGCCTACGAGGAAGTCGTCGAACCGGTCGCACAGGCCGACGGGAGCGACACGTACATCCTCGGACTCGACGACGGCGGAATCCTGAGCTTCAGCGCCCGACGGGGCGTGTACGGCGGCTGGCTCGTCGCTCCCGATTCGATTCGTGAGACGCGCGGGAGCGCCGGGGCCGCCCCTGCGGAATCGGCGCGCGACAGCGACCGGAGCGCGTCTGCGGAATCGACGTACGGCAGTGGCCCGGACACGTTCGCCGATCAGCTCCGGAACCGGAACAGCGACACCGTCCCCTTTCATGACCCGCTGAGCTTCCTCGCCCGTGCTCGCCACCTCCTCGGGATCGACGGCGCCACCCTCGGCCACCTCATCCGCGAGATCACCACCACCCTCGCCGCCGACGTCCGGCTCGACCGCACCGCGCTCCCCGTCGCCCGGCTGGCCGACCTCGACTACGCCGAGCTGGAAGGGCATCAGACCGGTCACCCCTGGCTCGTGGCCAACAAGGGGCGCCTCGGCTTCTCCGCCACCGACGCCTCCTGCTACGCCCCCGAGGCCCGCACGCCGGTCAGGCTGCCGTGGATCGCCGTCTCCACCCGGATCGCCGCCTACCGGGGAGTGACCGGCCTGGCCACTCCTCGGCAGCTGTACGCGCAGGAACTCGACCGGTCGGTCCGCGACTCCTTCGCCGCCGTGCTCCACACCCGCGGCCTCGATCCCGACAGCTATCTCTGTCTCCCCGTGCACCCCTGGCAGTGGGACGAATGGATCGTTCCGGTCTTCGCCCCGGCCATTGCCGCGGGCGACATCGTTCCGCTCCACGCCGACGCGGACGACCGGTTGCCGCAGCAGTCCATCCGTACCTTGACCAACGTGTCCCGTCCCGACCGGCACACGGTCAAACTGCCCCTGTCGATCCTCAACACGCTGGTCTGGCGGGGTCTGCCGACCGAGCGCACCCTCGCGGCCCCCGCCGTCACCGGGTGGGTCCAGGGCCTGCGTGACCAGGACGCCTTTCTGCGCGACACCTGTGGGGTCATCCTGCTCGGCGAGGTGGCCTCCGTGACCGTCGAGCACCCGCTCTACGACCACCTTCCCGAGGCCCCGTACCAGTTCAAGGAGATCCTCGGCGCGATCTGGCGAGAACCGCTCCAGCCCAGGCTCGCGCCGGGTGAACGGGCCCGGACCCTCGCCTCGCTGCTCCACACCGATCCCCGGGGACGCGCCTTCTCGGCCGAACTCGTCGCCCGCTCGGGACTGACCCCCACCACCTGGCTGACCCGGCTCTTCGCCGCGTTGCTCCCGCCGCTGCTGCACTTCCTCTACCGCTACGGCACCGTGTTCTCCCCGCACGGCGAGAACGCCATCGTCGTCTTCGACGACCAGGACGTACCGGTGCGCCTGGCGATCAAGGACTTCGTGGACGATGTGAACATCAGCTCCCAGCCGCTGCCGGAGCACGCGTCGATGCCGCAGGACGTACGCGACATCCTCCTCACCGAGCCCCCCTCGTTCCTCACCCAGTTCATTCACGCCGGACTGTTCATCGGTGTCTTCCGATTCCTGTCCCCGCTCTGCGAGGAGCAGCTGGGAGTCCCGGAAGCCGATTTCTGGTCACTCGTGCGGGCCGAGATCCTGCGGTACCACGCCCGCTTTCCCGAGCTCAAGGAGCGTTTCGAGATGTTCGACATGCTGACGCCCCGCATCCAACGCCTCTGCCTGAACCGCAACCGCCTGCATGTGGACGGTTACCGGGACCGCCCCCGGCGGCCGCACGCCGCCATCCACGGAACCGTTCCGAACCCGCTCCACCCCTCCGTCTGAGTCCGGGAGTGATCGCCGTTGTCAGTGGTGCACCGTAGGCTGGTCGGGCTATGACGAAGCCATCCCTCCCCGAGCTCCTCCACGCCGCCGTGACCGCTGTCGGCGGTACGGAACGGCCTGGCCAGGCCGCCATGGCCGAGGCCGTCGCCGAGGCTGTCGACGACCAATCCCATCTGCTCGTCCAGGCCGGCACCGGCACCGGCAAGTCCCTCGGCTACCTGGTGCCCGCGCTGGCGCACGGGGAGCGCGTAGTGGTGGCCACGGCGACGCTGGCGCTGCAGCGCCAGCTCGTGGAGCGCGATCTTCCGCGCACGGTCGACGCCCTGCACCCGCTGCTGCGCAGACGCCCCCAGTTCGCCATGCTCAAGGGCCGGTCCAACTATCTCTGCCTGCACCGGCTCCACGAAGGAGTGCCGCAGGACGAGGAGGAGGGACTCTTCGATCAGTTCGAGGCCGCGGCCCCGTCGAGCAAGCTCGGCCAGGATCTGCTGAGGCTGCGCGACTGGTCGGACGAGACGGAGAGCGGGGACCGTGACGACCTCACCCCCGGTGTCTCCGACCGCGCCTGGGCGCAGGTCTCGGTCTCCTCGCGCGAATGTCTGGGCGCCTCCAAGTGCGCGTACGGCGCCGAGTGCTTCGCGGAGCTCGCCCGTGAGCGTGCCAAGCTCGCCGATGTCGTGGTCACCAATCACGCCCTCCTCGCCATCGACGCCATCGAGGGCGCCCCGGTGCTCCCGCAGCACGAGGTGCTGATCGTCGACGAGGCCCATGAGCTGGTCTCCCGGGTCACCGGAGTGGCCACCGGAGAGCTCACCCCCGGTCAGGTCAACCGCGCTGTGCGCCGAGCGGCGAAGCTGGTCAACGAGAAGGCGGCCGACGCCCTGCAGACCGCGTCGGAGGGCTTCGAGCGGGTGATGGAGCTGGCGCTCCCCGGCCGGCTGGAAGAGGTCCCCGAGGACCTCGGCTACGCACTGCTGGCCCTCCGGGACGCCGCGCGTACGGTGATCTCGGCCCTGGGCGCCACCCGGGACAAGTCCGTTCAGGACGAGGACGCCGTCCGTAAGCAGGCACTCGCATCGGTGGAGACGATCCACGGCGTCGCCGAGCGGATCACCCAGGGCTCGGAGTACGACGTCGTCTGGTACGAGCGACACGACCGTTTCGGCGCCTCCGTGCGGGTCGCCCCGCTCTCCGTCTCCGGACTTCTCCGCGAGAAGCTCTTCGCCGAACGGTCCGTCGTCCTCACATCGGCGACGCTCAAGCTCGGCGGGGATTTCAACGGGGTGGGGGCGTCGCTCGGGCTCGCTCCCGAGGGCACTGCGGGCGATGACATTCCGCAATGGAAGGGACTCGACGTCGGGTCACCGTTCGATTACCCGAAGCAGGGCATCCTGTACGTCGCCCGGCATCTGGCGACGCCCGGCAGGGAGGGATCCCGCACCGACATGCTGGACGAGCTCGCCGAGCTGGTGGAGGCGGCGGGCGGGCGCACTCTCGGGCTGTTCTCGTCCATGCGGGCGGCTCAGGCCGCCGCCGAGGAAATGCGAGGGCGACTCGACAAGCCGATCCTGCTGCAGGGCGAGGAGACCCTCGGAGAGCTGATCAAGAACTTCGCAGCCGACCCCGAGACCTGCCTCTTCGGCACGCTGTCTCTCTGGCAGGGTGTCGATGTGCCCGGGGCCAGCTGCCAGCTGGTGGTCATGGACCGGATCCCGTTCCCGCGCCCCGACGATCCGTTGATGAGCGCGCGCCAGAAGGCGGTCGAGGAGGCGGGCGGCAATGGGTTCATGGCCGTCGCGGCCACGCATGCCGCGCTGCTGATGGCCCAGGGTGCCGGCCGACTGGTCAGGGCCACGGGCGACAAGGGCGTGGTCGCGGTGCTCGATCCGCGCCTGGCCAACGCCCGGTACGGCAGCTATCTGCGCGCCTCGCTGCCCGATTTCTGGTACACGACCGACCGTAATCAGGCGCGCCGCTCGCTCGCAGCGATCGATTCGGCGGCCAAGGCCGACGGCCGGTAGTCCGTCCGGCGGTCGGGGGGCACAGGCAGGCCCCGGGATCGGCGCAGTGAATCCCGGGGCCCGGTCGGAGCCGGCGAGTCGTCACACTCGCCGCAGCACCGCCACCACCTTGCCGAGAATCGTCGCCTCGTCGCCCGGGATCGGCTGATAGGCGGAGTTGTGCGGGAGCAGCCACACATGGCCGTCCTCACGCTTGAAGCGCTTGACCGTGGCCTCGCCGTCCAGCATGGCTGCCACGATGTCGCCGTTCTCCGCGACGGGCTGGCGGCGCACGGTGACCCAGTCGCCGTCACAGATCGCCGCCTCGATCATCGAGTCACCGACGACCTTGAGTACGAACAGCTCTCCGTCGCCGACCAGCTGGCGGGGGAGCGGGAAGACGTCCTCGACCGACTCCTCGGCGAGGATCGGGCCACCGGCCGCGATCCGGCCCACCAGCGGTACATACGAAGCCGCGGGCTTCCCGGTCGTATCGGTGGGCTGCGAGGTGGGCTGGTCCGAGCCACGGACCTCGTACGCCCGCGGGCGATGGGGGTCGCGACGCAGGAAGCCCTTGCGCTCCAGGGCCATCAGCTGATGGGCGACGGAGGACGTGCTGGACAGGCCCACTGCCTGACCGATCTCCCGCATCGAGGGCGGATACCCACGCCGCTGCACGGAATCCCGGATCACCTCGATCACGCGCCGCTGCCGGTCCGTGAGCCCCGAGCTGTCCGCCCGGATCCCTGGAGGCCGGCCGGGCAACGAGCGCGCTGGGCGCATGGGCTCGGGCCCCTCCGTGTTCGTGACTGGGTCATTCATGGCATGCACCGGCTCGAGTCGGCTCTGGGAGCGGTCCTGGGCAGTGATGGTGGCACTGTCTGCGGTGGTGGTCACGTCGGCCCCTCTCGAATGGTCTCCCTAGCTGGACAACGGTAGTGGCTTTCGAAAGGTTGCGCCAAACACACGTTCGAGTGAAAAACGAATAAAAGTCTGTCGTGTGTTCACTGCCGGGTGTATGTGCGGCGCCGGGTCGGTCGACCTCCGGCTCGGAGTGGTCCGTCGGGGTCGAGGAGGAATCCGGACCGCTTTCCCGTGGCAATTCGGACCATTACGGTAACGTTCGCCGGCGCGATCTCGCCGGGCGGGGGGCCTCCCCGGGTGTTGTCCGAGTCCGACAGCGGGAGCCCCGCAATCCTGGCGGCCTCGCGGTTCCCGTAACCTCGTGCTCGGCCGTACGCTGCCTGCCGATCGCCTGCGATGCGCGACACGCGCTAGGGCCGAATGCGCGGCCAAACCCAAGATCTAGTGGTTGGATTGCTCCAGTCACCCAGAAGTTGTGGTCCCCGGTCTGCCGGGGGTGTGGCCATCGCCTATGCTTGTCACTGCTTCGAGGGGCCCCGGCGGGCCCTGAAGAGGCTATTCAGTCGTGCTGTGAAGGAGGGTTGGGAGCCATGCACTGCCCCTTCTGCAGGCACCCCGACAGCCGGGTCGTCGACAGTCGCACCACCGATGACGGCACGTCGATCCGTCGCCGCCGCCAGTGCCCCGACTGTGCCCGCCGCTTCACCACGGTGGAGACCTGTTCGCTGATGGTGGTCAAGCGCAGCGGTGTGACCGAACCCTTCAGCCGTACCAAGGTCATCTCCGGCGTGCGCAAGGCGTGCCAGGGGCGGCCGGTCACCGAGGACGCCCTCGCCAAGCTCGGCCAGTGGGTCGAGGAGGCGGTGCGCGCCACCGGCAGCGCCGAGCTGACCACCCATGACGTGGGCCTGGCCATCCTCGGCCCCCTGCAGGAACTCGACCTTGTCGCGTACCTGCGTTTCGCGTCCGTGTACCGGGCGTTCGACACACTCGAAGACTTCGAGGCCGCCATCGCGGAACTCCGCGAACGGCGACCTCTCGTGGAGGAGCGCGGGACCGGAGAGACCCTTGAGGTCCCCGTTCCCGCCGGCGCCGCCGACTGAGCGACACCGGCCGATCGGCGCAGATGTGCGGATCGGCGACAGAGCGGCTTCATGGACCCGCTCCGGGCGCTGTGCGTGGCGCCCGGAGCATCAGAGACAGACTGTGCCCCGGGAAGTTCTGGGCACTTCAGGGCGTTTTTGCCCACATATGGGAGGCGGCATGACAGAGACGGCGAGCGGCCCGGCACGAGGTTCCCGAGCCAAGGGATCCAAGTCGAGCAAGGGTCTGCGTATCGAGCGCATCCACACCACCCCCGGCGTGCATCCGTACGACGAGGTGGCATGGGAGCGCCGTGACGTCGTCATGACCAACTGGCGCGACGGTTCGATCAACTTCGAGCAGCGTGGCGTCGAGTTCCCCGACTTCTGGTCGGTGAACGCGGTCAACATCGTCACCAGCAAGTACTTCCGCGGGGCCGTCGGCACCCCGCAGCGCGAGACCGGTCTGCGACAGCTCATCGACCGGATCGTGAAGACGTACCGCAAGGCCGGCGAGGAGCACGGCTACTTCGCCTCTCCCGCGGACGCCGAGATCTTCGAGCACGAGCTCGCGTACGCCCTCCTGCACCAGATCTTCAGCTTCAACTCGCCGGTCTGGTTCAACGTCGGCACGCCCCAGCCGCAGCAGGTCTCCGCCTGCTTCATCCTGGCCGTCGACGACTCCATGGAGTCGATCCTCGACTGGTACAAGGAAGAGGGCATGATCTTCAAGGGCGGCTCCGGCGCCGGCCTGAACCTCTCCCGTATCCGCTCCTCCAAGGAGCTGCTGTCCTCGGGCGGCAACGCCTCCGGCCCGGTCTCCTTCATGCGCGGTGCCGACGCCTCCGCCGGAACGATCAAGTCCGGTGGTGCCACCCGGCGTGCGGCCAAGATGGTCATCCTCGACGTCGACCACCCCGACATCGAGAACTTCATCGAGACCAAGGTGAAGGAAGAGGAGAAGATCCGCGCCCTGCGCGACGCGGGCTTCGACATGGACCTGGGCGGCGACGACATCACGTCCGTCCAGTACCAGAACGCCAACAACTCGGTCCGCGTGAACGACGAGTTCATGAAGGCCGTCGAGTCCGGTGGCAAGTTCGGGCTGCGCGCGCGGATGACCGGTGACGTCATCGAAGAGGTCGAGGCCAAGTCCCTCTTCCGCAAGATGGCCGAGGCGGCCTGGGCCTGCGCAGATCCGGGCATCCAGTACGACGACACGATCAACCAGTGGCACACCTGCCCGGAGTCCGGCCGGATCAACGGCTCGAACCCCTGCAGCGAGTACATGCACCTGGACAACACCTCGTGCAACCTGGCCTCGCTGAACCTGATGAAGTTCCTCAAGGACGACGGCAAGGGCAACCAGTCCTTCGAGTCCGAGCGCTTCGCCAAGGTCGTCGAGCTGGTCATCACCGCGATGGACATCTCCATCTGCTTCGCCGACTTCCCCACGCAGAAGATCGGCGAGAACACTCGCGCCTTCCGCCAGCTGGGCATCGGTTACGCCAACCTCGGCGCCCTGCTGATGGCGACCGGCCACGCGTACGACAGCGACGGCGGCCGCGCCCTCGCCGGTGCCATCACCTCGCTGATGACCGGCACCTCGTACAAGCGCTCCGCCGAGCTCGCCGCGGTCGTCGGCGCGTACGACGGCTACGCCCGCAACGCCGAGCCGCACCAGCGCGTCATGAAGCAGCACGCCGATGCCAACGCCGCGGCCGTCCACATGGACGACCTGGACAACCCGATCTGGGCCGCCGCCACGGAGGCCTGGCAGGACGTGATCCGCCTCGGCGCGAAGAACGGTTTCCGCAACGCGCAGGCCTCGGTCATCGCGCCCACCGGCACCATCGGTCTCGCCATGTCCTGCGACACCACCGGCCTTGAGCCCGACCTCGCCCTGGTCAAGTTCAAGAAGCTGGTCGGCGGCGGTTCGATGCAGATCGTCAACGGCACCGTTCCGCAGGCCCTGCGCCGCCTGGGCTACCAGGAGGAGCAGATCGAGGCGATCGTCGCCCACATCGCCGAGCACGGCAATGTGATCGACGCCCCCGGTCTGAAGACCGAGCACTACGAGGTCTTCGACTGCGCGATGGGCGAGCGTTCCATCTCCGCGATGGGCCACGTGCGCATGATGGCCGCGATCCAGCCGTGGATCTCCGGCGCGCTCTCCAAGACGGTGAACCTGCCGGAGACGGCCACCGTCGAGGACGTGGAAGAGGTCTACTTCGAGGCGTGGAAGATGGGCGTCAAGGCGCTCGCGATCTACCGCGACAACTGCAAGGTCGGCCAGCCCCTCTCCGCGAAGACCAAGGAGAAGGAGAAGTCCGCGACCGACGCGGTCGCGGTCAAGGCCGAGGACACCATCCGTACCGCGGTCGAGAAGGTCGTCGAGTACCGCCCGGTCCGCAAGCGCCTCCCCAAGGGCCGTCCCGGCATCACCACCTCCTTCACGGTGGGCGGCGCCGAGGGCTACATGACCGCCAATTCCTACCCGGACGACGGTCTCGGAGAGGTCTTCCTGAAGATGTCCAAGCAGGGTTCCACCCTCGCGGGCATGATGGACGCCTTCTCCATCGCCGTCTCGGTCGGTCTGCAGTACGGCGTCCCGCTGGAGACGTACGTCTCGAAGTTCACCAACATGCGCTTCGAGCCGGCCGGCATGACGGACGACCCGGACGTGCGGATGGCGCAGTCGATCGTCGACTACATCTTCCGCCGTCTCGCGCTGGACTTCCTGCCCTTCGAGACCCGCTCGGCACTCGGCATCCACTCGGCCGAGGAGCGTCAGCGTCACCTCGACACCGGTTCGTACGAGCCCTCCCTGGAGGACGACGAACTGGACGTCGAGGCGCTGGCCCAGTCCGCCCCGGTGCGGACGGAGCCGCTGAAGGCGGTCGCGGCCGTGCCGGAGGCCGAGAAGCCGGCCCCGAGGACGGCGCACACCTCGGCGGAGCTCGTCGAGATGCAGCTGGGCATCAGCGCGGACGCGCCGCTCTGCTTCTCCTGCGGTACGAAGATGCAGCGCGCCGGGTCCTGCTACATCTGCGAGGGCTGCGGCTCGACCAGCGGTTGCAGCTGAGCACGAGCTCCGAGGCGTCTGACGCGACGTTGAGCGTCCCCCGCCGAGGGCGTTGAGCCGCACTGCACAGAGGGTGCCGACCTGAGGTCGGCACCCTCTGTCGTGTCTTTGTCGCGGGGGTACGGCCCTGACTCTTCCCCGCGACCCGTCACGCTCCGGGCGTACGGCCGCCCATCGTCTCCGCGAAGGTACCGGGGTCCCCGTCGAAGCCCCGGACCGTGGCGTGGAACTCCCAGACACCGGAGGCGCCGCGGACGAACTCGGCGACGGTCGCCGCGGTGGCGTTGCCGACCGAGGAGAAGTCGTCCTCGGCCAGATTCGTATAGCCCTCCCGGACCTGTACGCCCGTGTTCGCTATCTCGGCGAACGTCTTGCGGCCATCGCGCTGCTGAATGGCGACGCCGACGACGACCCGGGTGTACGTGGCCGACAACCGGTGCAGTTCAAGCGTCATCACTTCGTCGAAACCGAAGCCCTGGCCGGTCCTGCTGTCGCGGTCGAGATTGATGGTGCCGTCCGGCGAACGGCTGTCGAAGTGCACGAGGTACGCGGGACTGCCGTACGGCGCCTCCGCGAAGTAAGTGGCCGCGATGATGTCGAGGTCGTGGGCCGGGGCACCCGGCGGGCTGGGATCCCATTTCAGCCTGACTTCGACCTTTTCGAGGTCCTTGTTGGGCGTGCTCATCGGACTTCCCTCCCTGGTGCGCCGCTGGGCCGTCGGGCCGTTCTTACCACCTGATCATGTCCGTAACGGGCTGTGGATCCAACCGGCTCGGTCATCGACGACGGAATCGGGCCAACAGCGTTCAGCCCGTTCAACCCGTTCAGTGTGGAATGCGGCGCGGCGGTCGCTGCCGGACCTCGTCCCGGAACTCCGCGATGGAGCTGCTGACCTGACGGATGAGATGGGTGTCCTCGATGCGGTCGAGATAGAGGCAGTGGCGGGCCACTCCGTCCAGTTCGAAGGCGAAGCAGAGGGTCATCAGGGGATTGATGAACAGTTCACTGCCATGGGTGCGCGAGGTGAACTGGACATCCCCGAAGGCTCCCTGGACGGCTGCGGCGATCGACCCGTTCACGATACTGGGGTGGTCGGGGGTGTGGTGCTGCGCGTGCGCCACCGCGTCGACGAACAGCGCCCCTTCACGGGTCGTACGGGACACGGAGAATGCTCCGAGGCAGGAACCGTCCCGTTCGAGTGCGGCGATGTTCTCCAGTACGAGGCCGTGACTCACCCCGTGATAGGCGTCGATGCCGAAACCGATGGACACAACCAGGCGTTCCGGTACGTCGATTGCGGCGAGCGCGGCGACGCTGGTCAGGTCCTCCTCCGGCGTGCCGAGGCCGGATTCGTCGCCGCGCATCAGGATGTCCGTGCCGCCGTCGACCAGGACGACCGCATCGATGTCGTACGTCTCGATCAGCGCCCGGTAGGCGGCTCGCAGCGGCTGTACTCCCACGCGCGACAGGGCGTGCACCGTGCTCGGGTAGCCGTGCAGTTCGAGCCACTGGGCGAGGGTTCGTTCCGGGAAGTACTCCTGGTGGAGGGCTGTTTCAGGGGTGACGACCGCGACATCCGGCGCGAGCCAGGCGTCGAGGGGCAGTCCTTCGAGAGCGCTGAACGAGAGATTGGCGAGTTGGACCTGCTTGCCCCGGTGGAGGAGGGAGAGCGCGACAGGGAGTCCCGCGTAGATGTCGAAGCCGCCGCCGGCCCCGGCGACGAGGACGCGTTCCGCGGAATCGAGGCGGGCGAAAAGGGGGTTGGAGTGCAACGAGGCCATGGAGATCATTCTTGCTTCGCGCCTTTCGGTTCGCGCGTACTCCATCAGAGCGTGACCCGCGCCATGTTCGGCACCGTACGATGGCGCGGTGCTGGTCAAGTGGATTCGTTGCACCGTGGTGGACCGTCGAGGATTTGAACGGGGACAGCGAAAGTGGGCGGGGCTGCTGGGTGAGCCGGGGTTCAGGGGACAGGGCGGCGGCTGGAGTCGAGGGCGTCCGGAAGTGGCGCATGTCTTCGCCTTTTGGGAGAACCGTGTCTTCTACGACTCGTTCATGGCGCGCGCGCACGACCAGTTGGCCGCCGCGCAGTCCGGTACGTACAGCAGCATCCAGGTCAAGCTGTTCGAGTACCGCTTCGATGTGAAGACCGGCTTCGAACCGCGCTTCACCGACGCAGATGTCGTCAGGGTGGCACACAGCAAGGTGCACGAGGACCGGGTCGAGCATTTCGCCCTGATGCAGGAGAGGGTGTGGAATCCGGCGATGGCCGGCTCGCCCGGCATGCTGCGAGGGGTGTTCGGGGAGGCGCCGGGGCACGAGTTCCTCGTGTTGTCCATGTGGCAGTCCAGCGCCGAGCGGGGCAAATACCGGGCGGGGAGCATCGATCGGCTGACGCAACGGGCGCAGACCGAGGACGATGTGGCCGCGGTGGCGGGAGACGTCGTGCAGCTTGAGCCGTCCTGGACGGTGTGACCGGACCGGACTGGACCGGACCGGACCGGACAGGACTGGACCGGATCGGGCGCACCTGGGGCGGGCCGGGAAGCTCGGCGGCCTCTCCGGTGGTGAGCAGGCACGGCTCGGCAGGTGCGACGACAACGCCGGGGGGCGCGGCACCGGACCACGCGAGCCCGGCATGACCGGAACGAGAGGCCCTACTAGGGTTTTCAACTGCTGGGCATCGAGGTCGGGTGGGTGAGCGTAACCATGTGCGAGTGAGTGTCGTTGTCAGGGCGTGAATCTGACGGAGTGGGCG
>NZ_JBIBYR010000048.1:0-31549 GCF_043083485.1 Streptomyces sp. NPDC014727
CACCAAGACCAAGCGGATCGCGCGCCAGATGCATGGACGAGCAGGCTTCACCCTTCTTCGCCACCGCATCCTCCTCGGATAGCGGCACGCTGCGTTACCACCGAATGTGAGCCAGAGCCGTTCGCTGTACAGACCCGAACGCGACTACGAGCGGATCGCCCCCCAGCTGACCGGCCACGCCCGCGCGATCGCCTCCGACCAGCGCCGCGCGAACCAGCTGCCGGAGAACAGCGGGCCCTGGGCGCTCGCCGACATCGTCCTGCGCGGGGGCGGAAGGCCGGCCGTCCGCGACGCTGGAAGGCACGGTGCGCTGCGCCCAGAACCGCACCCGCCTCGTCCGCGCCCTCTACGAACGGCTGGATCGGCTGGAGGCCACGCTCGGCCAGTGCCCTGTGAGCAGAACCGGCTGCGACACGAACGCTCATCGTGATCCTCCTGTAGACCGAACGGGCCGGCCGAGATCAGCCGGCGCGAATGTGGTCGACCACCAGCGAACCGTGCCCCGCGACGGATCTCCCGGCTTCCCCATTTCAAGACCTCCCGGTGCTCTGCCACCGGCCATAGGCGCGTCGTATGCGTCGCATACGTGCAGAGTGGTCCCCACCTGAGGTCCACGTCATGTGTGCTGCCCGGCGCGCAGGGGCCGCAGCGTGAGCGTGCCGCCGGGCCCGCCGTCGACGCGAGTGCCGAACTCCCGGCTGTGCTTGTCGAGGACGGCGCGCAGCCATTCGGTGTCCTCGGGTGAGGCGTGTTCCAGCCGCATCCTGCGTGCCTGCAGGGGCACCATCCGCGCGTCAACCAGTCGGCCGGTGTCCGCCTCCACCGAGACCAGGTACAGCACCCGCAGGTCGTCCCGGTAGCTCTCGTAGCCGCCGATGCCTTCATAGTCGTCGACGAGGTCGCCGCAGCCGTACAGGATGAACCTGTCCCGGTACACCTCCAGCGGGCGCGGGTGGTGCGAGGAATGTCCGTGCACGACGTCCACGCCTGCGTCGAGGAGCGCGTGGGCGAAGCGGACCTCGGAGCGGGAGACGTCGTAGCCCCAGTTGGGGCCCCAGTGGACCGAGGCGACCGCGATGTCCCCCGGCCGCCTGACCTGCCGAAGACGGTCGGCGAACGCGGACGCGGCAGCCGCCGAAGGCTCCGCGAGCACGTCGACACCGCCCCGCTGCGCAGTGGCGGCCCAGTCCTTCGGAATCCCGCTGGACGGCATCCCGAAGGAGAAGACCAGCACCCGCCCGCCGGCGCCCAGGGGCACGATCGCCGGCTGTCTCGCCCGCACCTCGTCGCGGCCCGCCCCCGCCGTCCGCAGCCCGGCATCCGCCAGGGCGTCGAGCGTCTCGTGGAGGCCGCGCGGGCCGAAGTCGAGCACATGGTTGTTGGCCAGCGCGCAGACGTCCGGCCGGGCCGCGGCCAGGCACGGCAGGTTGGCCGGACTCATCCGGTAGTGGACGCCCTTGCCGGGTGCGAAGTCCCCGTCACCGGTGACGGCTGTCTCCAGATTGACCACCCGCACGTCCGGCGCGGCGTCATCCAGGACCAGCAGCGCCTCGCCCCACGGCCAGCGGAAGCCGACCGGCCGGGGGATCGGCCCGCTTGCCGCCTCCGCCAGGTCCACGTAGGCACGGGCGTCGCGGATGTACGCCTCCCGCAGCGCCGGGTCACCGGGGTGCGGGAGGATCTGATCGACGCCCCGGCCGAGCATCACATCCCCGCCGAGGAACAGGGTGACCACACCCTCGTGCATCCTCCCACGCTAAAGCCGTCGCGGGCGATGCGCGAAGGATCTGCGCGACGGGGGCGCCATGCGGCTGTGTGTGCGGTGCGCAGGAGCCATGTGGCCGGTGAACCGGCTTCGCGGCGGCAGCTCCTGTACCGGCGCCGAAGCATCCGATGGCGAGCCCCTCGGTTTCGGCCTGTGCCCGCAGCCGGCTCCCGGAAATGCGCCGACATCGACGCCGCTCCTCAGAGGCGAAGGGTGTGGTTGAGTTCGTCGATGGCGGCGGCCCGCAGCTCCGGCGTGTATGCGGCGGTCACCTCGCCCGGTGTGACGCCCAGGCCGCGGGCGAGCTGAGGCCTGGGCCAGGGGGCCTCCATCCGCGGCGTGCGGTGCCCTACGTGAGTCGCTGCCGAAGGGCTGGTGACCCCCCACGACGGCTACCGCCTCTACGGCGTTGGCACGACGAACCATGGACGGACCCGCACCTCGAACCCCCGCGACTACGAGCAGATCGCCCTCCAGCTGACCGGCCACGTCCGCGCGGCCCCGCCGACGTACGACGCCGCTCCGACCACTTGCCGAAGAACAGCGGGCGCCGGGCGC
The DNA here is from genome assembly GCF_043083485.1 of Streptomyces sp. NPDC014727. Classification (NCBI taxonomy): domain Bacteria; kingdom Bacillati; phylum Actinomycetota; class Actinomycetes; order Kitasatosporales; family Streptomycetaceae; genus Streptomyces; species Streptomyces sp. NPDC014727. Next base: position 2,324 of record NZ_JBIBYR010000048.1, read on the forward strand.
TCGCCGACATCGTCCTGCGCGGGGGCGGAGGCCGGCCGTCCGCGACGCTGGAGGGCACCGTGCGCTGCGTCCAGAACCGCCTCCGCCTCGTTCGCGCCCTCTACGAACGCCTGGACCGCCTGGAGCCGCGCTCGTCCCGGACGTATGAACTGCCGCGTACCCGGGTGCGACCACGGGCCTCGGGTACGCGGCGCAGCGCATAGTTCCTCGAATCATCCCGAGGCGTGCTCCGCGATGAGCTGGCGGCACTGCGCGCGCGGTTGGCCGGTTCGCCGTCCAAAGCGGAAAGTTCAACCAGGTAGTGCAGCAGGTCTGTGACGGACGTCGCGGTCCGGGCCACCAGCGACCCTGACGACAGGAGTGTGGCCACGGCGGCCCCAGGTGCGTGCACGGGGCGGCGTCGTCGCAAACCCGGCCTTGCCGACAGCGACCCCCGCTACGACGCACGCCAACTGGTCGCACTCCTCATCGCAGGACTGCGCCAGCCGCGCTGACCGAGGCGGACGCGCGGCGGCGAGGTCCGGGAAACTCCGCAAGTTCCCACAGCCGGACCTACCGATATCGAGCCGGCCGAACTTCGGTGCCTGGTCCTGGCCGCAGTCGACCCGTACATCGACCGCACTGTGCTCGCCCAGCAGGTCGCCCAGGAGGAACAGCAACACCGCGCCCTGGACGAGTTCATCGGCAGCTGGGGCGCGGCGGGTCAGTGATTGAGTCAGCGGGCGCCGGCCCGTCTCGACCTGGCCATGGCCCCGGACATCCGCAGGTCTTCGTCCCTTTCGGTGTGCCGGGCAGGGCTGCTGTCCGGCCGGGGGCGTGCAACGGGTTGCGCAACGGCGGTGCTGACGAGTCGCGTGGCGGTTTCGCAACGAGGCGCCCAACAGGTTGCCGGGGTCCGGAGCGGGCGGCGGTGTTCACGCAGGTCACACCCCTGGGTCAGCACCGCTCTGGCGGCGACACCTCTAATTCGACAGCAAATAGAGGTTCTGGATCTCTGACGGGCCCGGCGGACGGTGTCTGCCAGGGCAGGACGTGTGTGGCCCGGTCGGTGCCGTGGTGATCCCTACGGCACCTCCGACCGATCGGGTCTCTGGGAAGGCCGGTGGCGCTGGGCGCCGGTCTTCGCGTAGGGGGCCGATCTCGGGCGTGGCCCGCTGCTGTTCGAGTGAGGTCATGGCCGCGTGGGTGGTTGATTCGTCGGCTGCGGTGTTGTCGGGGGTGGTGGGTGCGGGTTTGTTGGGCTTGTGTGGTTGTGTGGGGTTCTTGGTGGTTGGGTGTTGTGTGTTTTTGTGGTGTTGGGCTGGATGTTGTGGGAGGGGATATTGTTGAGGTGTTGGACGGGAATCCCGGCCCGGTTACGGCGGGCCGGGATTCTGTGTGGTGTTTGACCGGGGTCCCGGCCCGATTACGGCGGGCCGGGGTTCTGCCGGTGTGTGTGGGGCGGTTGGGTTTTAGTAGTCGCCGCCTTCGCCGAATTCGCCGCCCTCGCCGAATTCGCCGTGGTGGCGCTTGATGACGCGGAAGCTGGCGACGACTCCGTGCTTGACCTTGACGCCGTCGTCCATCTTCTCGTGGTGCTTGTTGTCGTGGTGCTCGCCCTTGTCGAAGTCCTCGTCCTCGTCCTTGCCGGGGCGGATGTTGTTGGCGGAGCTGAAGCGGCCGACGGTGGCGATGGGGGCGCCGTTGTCGCACACGGCTCCGCGGAAGACCTCGACTTCGTTGCGGCTGTCGTTGCGGATGTTGAAGCTCTTGGCGCCCAGGCCGCTGACGACGGTGATGCAGCCGTCGGGGCGGCCGGAGTATTCGCGCTCGTTGATGTGGATCCGGCCCTCCTCGTGGTGGCGCTTGCCACCGCGCTCGTTGCCGCCGCGCTCGTTGCCGCGGCGCTCGTTGCCTTCGTTGCCCTTGCCTTCGTTGCCCTTGCCGGTGTTGCCGCCTTCCCCGCCCATGGGGGCCTGGGCGGGGACGGCGGCCGGGGCCAGCTGGGCCTGGGGGGCGGGGACGGCGGAGGCGTAGGTGATGCCGGTCGCGGTCAGTGCCGCGGCGGCCGCGACGGCCGTGGCGATCGCGTGGGAACGGGTCATGATCATGTCGCTTGTTCTCCTTCTCGGACTCAGAGACAGTCCCGCTGTGACAGCCGGTGCGTGATTGAACGTACTAACAGCCCCTATTGCTGTCATATCGAGCAAATCGGGACCCCTGGTTTTGGTGGGCCGATCGGGTATGCGGGGCTCCTTCGCGACGCTCCGGCGGGAGTTGGGTGTCCGTCAAAGTGATTGTTTTTCTGGGGAGTTGAAAGGCAGTTAGTCCTTGCAGGTGATCTTCTGACGTCTACTCACCCGCGGTGGTGGTGGGGTGCCGGAAAGTGTCGGCAAGTCGCTACTTGACATGTGGTCCGTCGTGGGTTTCGAGGGGGCGTGTGGGCGGTCACGCCCAGTTCGGTGAGCGGGGCCTCGCCGGTGAGTGTCAGGAGCAGGCCGGTCTCTGTCGCAGCGCCGCGCTCGGGGCTGATGTGGTCATCGGTGATTGCCTGGCGGACGGTCTGCTCGATCGCGGCGGGCCCCCCTTTTCTCCGGCAGTGGAGGACATGGGTGTGACTCTCCCGCTGCGGCGAGCGCGCTGCCCGTCCCGGGCCCCGGGGCGGGCAGCGCCGAGGCAGGTGGTCCGAGGCAGGTGGTGCCGAGGCGGGTGGTGCCGAGGCGGGTGGTGCCGAGGCGGGTGGCGGTCAGGGGCGGCACACGGGAAAAAGGAACGGGACATACCCCCGATTCGGGAGACGCCCCGAGCGCAGACGAAAGCAACACAGCGGTCCGTTTTCCCCGACGAGGTGAGCCGCCCGGGGCCAGAGGCCACAACGCCGGGCCCGCAAACCCGGCCGCCCCGCGCCTCGACGCGGACCAGCCCCGGCCATCACCTCACCGCCCTGACTGCCGCCGATGAGGTTTTTACCCCGAGGATGAGAGGGCAGGTCGAGGGGGCGACAGTACAAAGAACCGTCCAACCGGTATATTTCTTCTGGACCCGGGTGTCTGAACGGGTCGAGGTCCTCTCCGGTATTTCTGTGTGTGGTCCGTTGATGACCAGGGGCGTGGGGACTCTCCGGGCGGAATGAGAGGGGGAGGCCCGGGATGACTGGCCGGATGCATGCGCAGGTGATGGTGGTCGGGGAGGCCCGGTCGGCATGCTGGTCGCGGCGGAGGTGGCCGCGCAGGGTGTGGACATGGTGGTCCTTGAGTCCGGGGCCGCCACCTCCGAAAGATCCAAGGCCACCACGTTCCACGCCCGGGCGGTGCAGTGCCTGGCGCGGTGTGGCTGCTTGCTGGCGCCGCCGTCCCGGCCCGCCGGGCGGACGGCCACCATGCTTTTCCGCTCCGCGGGCATTTTGGGCCTGTCCATCAGCGCCCCGGAGACGGAGCCCGACCCGATCCTGAAGTTTCCCCAGGTCGAACTCGAACGGCTCTTTGACTGCCGGGCGCGGTCCAACGGCGCGCGGGTGCTGCGCGAACACCGGGTGACGGACATGGCGCAGGGCCGCAACGGGGTACGGGGCAGCGCGCGGAGCCCGCAGGGACGCCGGATGTTCACCGTCGCGTACGTGGTGGGGGCGGACGGGGCCCGCAGCACGGTCTGCGAGATGGCGGGGATCGCCTTCGGCGTCAGCTCACCGACCATGTCCGCGATGACGGGCCTGGTCCGCATCCCGGACGATCAGGCCGTCCCGGTGGGCCGGCACCGTACGCCCAAGGGCTGGCTCATCGCCAAGGGCGGCTCCGACGGCCGTACTCTCATCCACACGCTCGCTTGCGGAGATGCTTCTTCCAGCCGGCATCTGCCGCTCACCCCGGACGAGTTGAGCAGGGAAGTGTCGCGGATCGCCGGACGCGGCATCACGATGGCCGGCCCCTGCTGGCTCAGCCGGTTCAGCGATTTCACCAGGCTCGCCCGGACGTACCGCGCCGGACGCTTCTTCCTGGCCGGGAACGCCGCGCACGTACATTCCCCGATCGGCGGGCAGGGGCTGAGCACCGGCGTGCTGGATGCCCTCAACCTGAGCTGGAAACTTGCCCTCGTGGTGCGGGGGCCGCGGCCGGCCAACTGCTCGACACCTACGGGCCGGAACGGCGGCCCGCTGCCCAGCGGGTCATCGGCAACACCCGTGCCCAGGTCGCGCTGACGCGCCCCGGCACCGAACTCGGCTCCCTGCGGACGCTGCTCACCGGGCTTGTGGAGTCGGGCGGCGGCAATGACTTCCGCAGCGGGATGATCAGTGCCCAGGACACCGTCCTCCCGGCGGGCCCGGGCCGCCGGTCCCCCCCCGGGAAGGAACCTTTTGCACAACATCGAGCTGACCACCGCCAAGGGGCCGTCGGACGTGATCGGACTGCTGGGGGAGGGCGGGTGAACCGCTCCTGCTGCTCTTCGGCGACGGGGCCGGGCGCTACGCGGACACGGCACGGGCCTGGGTGCGGTCCCTGCGTGTGGTCCGTTGCCTGCCGACACGCGCCGTGCCGTGTTCGGCGCTGCTCGTGCGCCCCGGGGGATACGTCGCCTGGGCGTCGGGCGGTGGCGGACCACTGGCCGGCGCGCTGGCGGCGTTCTTCGGGACGGGCGCGGGCCCGGGGCCGGTGGCGGCCTCCGGCCCGGAAAGGGTGCCGGCCTAACCGACCGGGACGGCGGCCTTCTCGTCGTGCGCCTCGTTCAGCTCGGTGAAGACCGCCGCCCCTCGTGTGAGCGAGAGGTCCACCGAGGCGAGGACGGGCGCGAGCGCCACGTTGGGCAGCAGATGACGCAGCAGGGAGCAGACCCGCTCGGCCAGGTCCTGGTAGCCGCTGAGCGCCTGCGACATCGCCTGGACACCGGCGAAACAGCCCACCAGGACGTCGGAGGTCTCCCGGGGCACGACGTGGGGGAGGAGCTCTCCCTGGGCCTGCGCCTTCTCCAGGAGCCCTGTCAGGACCTCGCCCCAGTTCAGGAAGGGGCCGCTGCGGTCGAGGTCGTGCGCCTGCTGGTCCAGGGACAGCCGTACGCCGGCGCGGACCATGTGGTCCGTCTGCAGCCGGTGGGCGTGCAGCATGATGACGTCCACGATCTCCTGCGTCTTGCAGACACGGCCGAGCAGGGCCAGGCGCTGGTCCTGCCCGCTGAGCACACCCCGGGCCAGCTCTTGCTTGGACTGGAAGTGGAAGTACAAGGCCCCCTTGGTGACTCCTGCCTCGGCGAGTATCTCGATGATCGTGGCTGCCTGGTAACCGTGCTTCTCGAACACCCTGGCCGCTGCCGACAGGATCGTCTGACGTGTACGGATGGCTCGATCCTGCCTCGCCACTCTCGCCTCCTTCACACCTGCATGGTTGATGTATCAAAGAACGCTGAAAAAAAACCGGCTGGTTTGTATCTTACAGCGATCGGCGCTCACAGCGAAGGGGAGTGCGACATGATCGATCCGCACGACGGGGCCGGGGACACCGCGAACCGCGGCGCGGCGGCGCGCCGGCCCGGCTCGACGGCCGGGTCGTCGGCATCGTCGCCAGCCGCAGACCCTCGCCGGCGTCCTGGACATCAAGGCCTCCGAGGAGGCCGTTCGCTTCGTCCAGAAGTGTGACGCGTTCAATCTGCCGGTCGTGACTCTTCTCGACGTACCCGGGTTCTTACCGGGTGTGGACCAGGAGCACGGCGGGATCATTCGGCACGGTGTGAAGCTGCTGTACGCGTACCGCAATGCGACGGTGCCGAGGGTCTCGTTGATCCTGCGCAAGGCGTACGGCGGTGCGTACATCGTGATGGACAGCCGGTCCATCGGTGCGGACCTGGCCTGCGCCTGGCCGGCCGACGAGATCGCGGTGATGGGCGCCGAGGGCGCCGCCGACGCTCTTCCGTCGGCAGATCGCCGGCGCCGAGGACCCGGAAGTCATGCGCAAGCGCATGGTCAAGGAGTACAAGGCCGGACTGATGCACCCGTGCTAAGCCGCCGGGCGCGGCCTGGTCGACGACGTCATCGACCCCGCCGGGACGCGAGAGGTGCTGATCACCTCGCTCGCCACGCTCCGCTCCAAGCATGCCGACCTGCCGTCCCGCGAGCAGGGGGCGGAGCCCCGGCTCCGGCGGGAGTGGCGGCGGTGGATCGAGGACATGCTGCGGCGCGCCGAGGCGGAAGGCGGACTGGCCGAAGGGGTGTCCCCGCACGACGCCTCGCCCGCCATCGTGGCGGTGACCGTGGGCCTTGAGGTGCTCGGCAGCGAGGACAAGGGATGGCTGTCCGAGGAGACGATCGCCGGATGCTGGGACCTGATGCTGCCGAGGCTGGCGAGCCGACGGGATCCGGTGCCGGTCAGTTCGTCCCCGGCCGGCGGCCTCCGGCGCACCGTGATGCCGTCGGCACGAGCAACAGACTGATCATGCTGTTTTGAGGGTTCGGCAGGGAGCGGCCCTGCCGAAGCCCCCTCCGCGCCCCCGGGGGCGCGGAGGGCGTTCTGTTCTGTGCGATCCGTGAGGCACCCAGGCCGAACGGCGTCGAAGGCGCCCGATCGAGGTCAAATAAAACGGTACGGACGGTTTGATATTGGCAAACCGTTGTCCTTTTTTTACTCCGGGTACTTCGGAGTGGCTCACCATTCATGCACGGATAGGGGAAGCGGCGTGTATATCGATCTACTGGGCGCGTTGGCCGTCCGCGAGAACGGGCTCTCGGTGACGCCGACGGCGCCGAAGCCGCGACAGGTCCTGGCCCTGCCGGCGCTGCACGCCGACCAGGTCGTGCCCGCGGCCACACTGATCGAGGAACTCTGGGGCGACCGGCCGCCGCGCACGCACCACGCTGCAGACCTACGTACTGCAGCTGCGGGGCCTGATCGCCACCGCTCTTCGGCGGGATCCGGAGGGGGCCGGGCCGCGCTCCGCCAAGGACGTGCTCGTCACCACGCCGGGCGGCTACCTGCTCAACACCGACGGCTGCACCAGCGATGTGCGCGAGTTCGCGCGGCTGGCAGGGCTGCGGTACCGGGCGATGGACGCTGGTGACTTTTCGGGCGCGGCCCAGCAGTTGGGCGACGCGCTCTCGCTGTGGACCGGCGCCGCACTCGCCGACGTCCAGGCCGGAACGCAGTTGGAGATGGAGACCCGGGTCTGCGCGCTCGACCAGCGCATCGAGGCCGATCTGAGGCTGGGCCGGCACCGCGAGCTGCTGGCAGGGCTGACCGTGCTGGTCAGCCGCTATCGCACCCATGAGAATCTGCACGGCCAGTTCATGCTGGCGCTGCACCGCTCGGGGCGCCGCAGCGAGGCACTCGACGTCTATCAGCGACTGCGCGCCGTTCTGGTACGGGAGTTGGGGTTCGAGCCGTCCGCCGGACTGCGGCGGCAGCAGCGTTCGATCCTGATGTCCGGTCCGGAGCCCGTCCTCGACCCGGTTGCCGCCGGTGGCGGCGGCGAGCGCCTGAGCCGGGTCGGCTGAGGGGAGGACGGTCGAGATGCAGGCCAGATCGCGGCGGACTTGCCAGAGGCTGGTCCACGCGGGCGCGGAGATGTTCAACCGGAACGGCTATGCCAATGCGACGCTGGGGCAGATCGCCGGGGCCGCGGGGATGACGAAGGGGGCGCTGTACTTCCACTTCGCCTCCAAGGACGGACTCGCCGACGCGGTGCAGGAGCGGGGCCGCGCCATGGTGCAGGACTCATCAGGGAGCACCGGGAGGCGGGCGTGCCGCCGGTGCAGGTGCCCATCGGCATGACGCACGGGCTGGCCCGGACGCTCCACGACGTCCCGGTCATCCGGGCCAGCTTCTGGATCACCAATGAGTGCGCCGGGCGGCAGCCGTCCGTCACCGACTTCCACCAGACCTGGATCACCGAGGTGCTGCGGCTCCTCGGCCAGGCCCGCTGGGCGGGCGCGTTGCAGGGCCGTGAGACGGGCAACGGGCCCGAGGCGCTGCTGTCCGCGGCGGTGTGCGGTATCGGCGTGCTGGCCGGCACCGGTATGCCCTACCCGCAACTCAGCGACCGCGTCGCGGCGTTGTGGAAGCCGCCGCTGTCCGCGCTGGTACCGCGGGCGACATCGCGGACTATCGCACCCACCCGCCGGTCGCCGCCCGGAGCACCCACCCGCCGGTCGCTGCCGGTGGTGGGAACACCCGGTCGCCGGTCGCCGCCAGGGGTCCGGCCGGGGAACGCGCGGCCTGACAACGCGCCCACCGCGTACGGCGACACAGCTCGCTCGTACGACGTAGTCGCGGGGCAGCGGTCTCTCCTGGGGACCAGGCCGTGGCCGCACAGTTCAGCACGGGCGGCGATTGTCCCCATTCGGACGCACCTTCGATACTTCCCTCGTCGGCCAGCCGGGACGGACACTTTGGAGCCCATCCATGCCCCATGAACGTCAGACCTCCCTCAGGATGGACGCCACTGTGCCGCCCCCCCCGACGTGGTGACCGGGCTCGTCGCGGTGCTCGCCGGCGTACTGCGGCTGAAGCCCGAGAAGATCGATCCCGAGCAGACCTCCCGGTCGCTGGGCATCGACTCGCTGCTGACCGTGGAGTTCGTCGCCACGGTGAACGCCCGGTACGGCACGGCCGTCAAGGCCGCCGCGCTGCTCGACCATCCGACTCCGCTGACCTTCGCCCGGCATGTGGCGCGTGAGCTGGGGCTGCGGCGCTCCACGGCCGCGGACGGGCCGCCGCTGTCCGGGCCCGAGATCCGGGTCACGGCCCCGGTCGTGGGTGCGGTTTCGCCCATGCCGATGTCGGCGCCCGCGCCGGCACTCACGTCCGCGCCCGCATCCGCTCCTGAGCCCTTGCCGGGCGGGCCGGTTCCGGCGACCGCACCCCTGGGCTTCGGGGCGCGGGAGATCCTCGACCTCCTGCGCGAGGAACTGGCCCGCACCCTGTGCTGCGACCCCTGGGACATCGACTCCACGGCCGCCTTCAACCTGCTCGGAGTGGGCTCCATCATCGGCGCGCAGGTCGTGGCCGTCATCAACCGTACGTTCGGCATGAGCGAGCGGGCGGCCACGCTCCACAGCCACCCCGATCTTGCCGCGGTCGCCTCGCACATCGCCCTCGTCACCAAGGCACCGACGGCTCCGGCGGCCGTGCAGGCTCCGGTGACAGCGGTTCCGGCGACGGCCACCGCCGAGCCCGAGCCCCCGGGGGTACAGGCGCTCCTCGACCCGGTACGCGACGACCGGCTCTCCATCGACGAGGCGCTCACGCTGCTGCCCAGGCGGGCGTGAACAGGCGGAAGACAATGGACGAACGAGAAATACTCACCCGGTTCAAGGCCGGAACCCTGGAGCGCGGACAGGCCGTACGGCTACTGGCCGAACTGGAGGCCGCGCCCGGACCCGGCCCGCAACCGGTTCTGTCACCGGCACCGGGCCGGGCCCCTTCACAGACCCCCGGCCCGAACACACCGAAGACACCGTCAAAGGTCCCGCACAGCGCCGAAGACGCCGACGACCGGTTCGCCGTCTTCGGCATCGTCGGCCGATACCCGCTCGCCCCCGATCTGCGCGTCTACTGGCAGAACGTGCGGGAAGGACGGGACACCTCGTCGCCCGCGCCGCTCGGTCGTCCCGGCGCGCCGCCACTGGGCACGGGTCAGCGCGGACACTTCCTGGACGGGGCCGCCGACTTCGACGCGGACTTCTTCGGGCTGACCGCCCACCGGGCGAGCCTGCGAGGGAGTGGGCGCCGTGGTGCTCAAGCCGCTCGCCCGCGCGCTCTGCGACGGCGACCATGTGCACGCCGTCGTACGTTCCTTTCTCGACGGGCCCCAGTGCCTGGACCGGCACACCGGGTCTGCGCGAGACCCGGGAGACAACGGGCCGCCTCGATACCGCTGGCACTGGACGACGCCTGCCGCGCGGGTGAGCCGTCCACGACCTGGTGCTGCCGGCGGGGTTCGGCGGCGGAATGACGCTGGGCACCGGTCTGCTGCGCTGGGGCCGCTGACGGACGTCCGCGGCTCTCGCTCCCTCCGTGGGAACGGCGACGCCTCGCGCACGGCCTTCGGCACCGGTCGTCCGGCCGGCGCCCCATCCCGTCTCCGGCAGCCGGGACCTCAGGGCGTCGAAGCGCCGTGCCAGCGCCTCCTGCTCCCGGCCCAGTTCGTCGATGTGCCGCCGCAGCCGGGCGATCTCGCCGCCAGGCCGAGCGCCTCCGCCGCTGCCACGGTCCCCGGCGGGGCGGACAGCTGGAGCGGGGCCGGGACGGACAGACCGGGGGCCTGGTGGAAGCTCGCCCCCCGGCCGCGCAGCGTCGGTCCCGGCTCGATGCCGAGCGTTTCTCCTCCAGGCGGTCGGCCTCGGTGGCGCAGATCGGCCCGCGGCCACTGTCCTGGAGTGCGGGGCCGCGCCACACGGCCAGGGCGCGGCGCAGCGGCTCGGCCGCGTAGCCGGGGTCTGCTCTCCCTGGTCAGCGGGTCGCGCATCTCCACCGGTCCCAGCAGCCGGAATTCGGCCCGCTCGCCGTCCACGGCGGCCGGGGCCGTCCGGTCCGTGGCCGGTCGACCGAGGCCGAGTACGGTCATCGCGGTACCGCGCGGGTGGATCCGTCGCGTGCGAGCGCACGCCGGATGTCCTCGGTGATCTGCCGGGTCAGCGCGGTGGGGTCGGGCTGGAAGTAGAAGTGCCCGCCCTCGAACAGATGCAGGCCGAGGAAGTGCTCCGACCGCCCGGCCCAGCCGGCCAGGCGCGCGGGCGGAGCCACCGTGTCGGCGGTGCCGCCGAAGACCGACAGCGGCACGGGCAGCGGCGCCGGGTCGGGGGCCGGGCGCCAGGTCTCCACCAGCCGCAGGTCGCCCCGGATGGCCGGGCCGAACAGCTCCCACAGCTCGGGGTCCTCCAGGACCGCGGCGGGCGTGCCGCCCATCGCGGCCAGTTCGCGGCGCAGCCCGTCGTCGTCGAGCAGGTGCCGGTGGGTGCCGTCGCCGTCCGGGCAGGGCGTTCCGCGCGCCGACAGACCCAGCCAGACGGGTGGCGTGCGGCTCTCGGCCAGGAGCCTGCGGGTGAGCTCGTAGGCGATGAGGCCGCCCATGCTGTGACCGAACAGGGCGTAGGGGCCGGTGAGTTCGGCATCCAGTTCCGTGCGGAAGTGATCCACGAGCTGGAGGGCGTCACCGATGGCGGGGCGGTTCATCAGCAGACCGCGGCCGGGGGCGTCGAGAGGCCGCACGTCCCAGCCGGCCGGGAAGCGGCCCGGCCAGTCCCGGTAGGGCAGATGCGAACCACCTGCGTGGTGGAACACGAACAGGCGCAGTTCCATGCTGACTCCGTCCCACGGTCTCCGGTCCGAACACCGGACGATAGCGGGTCCGCAGGCCCGTGATCATTTCTCCGAGTCCGGTTCGAGCGTGTGTGCGCACGTTCTCGAGTGTGCGGAGCAGGCCCGGTTCATGCGCGCCCTGATCGAGCTGGACCAGTACATGTCCGGTCTCGCGAAGAAGCGCATGGAGGAGGGCGGCAGCAACGGGACCGACGTGCTGAGCCGACCGGCGAAGGCCACCGTGCTCTGGAACCCCTCGAGACCATCGTCGTCGACCCCGGAGAACCCCCCCATGAAGCTCCGCCGTTCCTGGAGCTCCGGGGCCCCTGGACGCCCGGCGCCTCGAAGCAGCGCTGGACCGGATCGCCGCCCGCCCGCCGGCCGGAGGGCCCGGCCTGGCAGCACCGGCTCCGGCCCCACGGACCCGGCCTGCACGCCCTGAGACTCACCACGGGCGCCCCCGGGGAGTTCCCGGCCGGCCTGCCGGCCGACCTCCTCACGGACCCGCCCCCGGCCGGCCGCTCCGTACCCACCCCCCGGCCGGCCCGCTCCAGCACGAGCTGCTCACCGACGCCGACGCCCACCCGGTACCGGCCGCCACGTCGAACAGCTCAGCTGGGTCTGGCACGGGCCGCTCGACCCCGAACGCTTCACCGCCGCCTGGCAGTCCCTCATCGACCGGGAGAGCGTGCTGCGCTCCGCCTTCGCCGACGGCCCCGAGCCGCGGATCGTGGTGCACGACCGGGGCAGGGCAGAGGTGGTACGGCTGTCGCACAGCGCCGAGGACTGGGCAGCAGTGGCCGAGTACGACCGGCGCCGCGGACTCGACCCGCGCCGCCCCGGACCGCTGCGCGTGACCGTGCTGGGCGGCTGCCCCGTCGTATCGGTCACCGCACCGCCCACCCGGGTGCCGTTCACCTACCACCACGCACTGCTCGACGACTGGAGCGCGCGCCTGCTGCTGCGGGAGTTCGTCCGCGCCTACCTGGCCGGCGGCACCCTGCCGGGCGGCGAACGCCGCCCCGACATGGGCGACTTCGCGCAGTGGCTCGCACGTCAGGACATCGGGCCCGCACGCGCATTCTGGACGGACGCCGAAACCACCGCCCGACGTCACGCACTCGCCCCTTGCCCATGTCCGCCGCCCCTGCCACTGCTCCGGCCTTCGCTGCCGTCCCCGGCGGGACCGGGACCGGGCGTACCCGGCTGCGGCTGACCGCCGCGCAGACGGCGCGGCTCGGCGCCTGGGCGGCCGGCTGGGGCAGCACCGAGAGCGGCGCGCTGCAAGCTGCCTGGGCGCTGCTGCTGTACCGGGCCGCCGGATCCGCCGACGCGGAGCCGGTCGGCTTCAGCGTGACCGTGTCCGGACGCGGGATCCTGTTCGAGGGAGCGGAGCGCCTGCCCGGCGCCCTGCGCAACCCGCTGCCGATGTCCGTCGTCGTCGACCCGCGAGCGAGCGTGCCGGAGCTGCTCGCCCTGCTGCGTGACCGAGCCCTGGACATGGCGGCGTACGAATGGGTCTCGGCGGGCCAGATCCGTACCTGGACCGAGGACCGGGCCGACGCGCCCGGCGCTGCGGGCAACCTGGTCGCCTTGGAGGGCCGGCCGGGCGGCCCGGACGGCCTCACCCGGGAACTCGCCGCCCAGGGAATCCGCGTGGATCCCCCGGAGACGCTCGGTGCTCGAACGGCCTTCCCGCTCACGCTCGTCGCCCACCACGACGGCGACGGCCGGCTCGTCGTGACCGTCTCCTACGACCGCACCCAATTCGCCGGCACCGGCGCTGTCCTGACGCACGCCGCATTCCTGCCAGCCGAACTTCCCCGCGTGGCGGGCGAGTCCACCACCATCGCCGAAGTGCTGGAGCTGCTGGCCGACGCGGACACCGACGCCGACGCGGACACCGACGCCGACGTGGACACCGATGCGGACCCGGAGGCCGAGGAGGCCCCGACCACACCCGTGGACGACCCGGCCGACGCCGATGACGCACCCGCGCTCATCACCCTGCGACCGGCCCGGTGAGGCCGTAGACCGGTGTGTTGATCGGCTCGCGCGTCTTGATCGCTTCTGAGCCTGCTGGCTAGGTTGGCCGGCATGACCGACCCCAGAACCCTCGCCTGGCCACCTGTCCCGATCAAGACCGAGCGGCTCGTACTCCGCGAGTCCGAAGCCCGGGACCGTGCGGCGGCCATCGAGCTGAACGCCTCGCCAGAAGTGGGCACCTACCTCGGTGGCCCTCGACCGCGTGAGGAACTCGAGCGCGCGTTGCCCGAGGTGCCCGGGAAGCGCCCTGGCTTCTTCGTGGTCGAGCTCGACGGGGTGGCGATCGGCACGATCATGCTCGATCCGCACGCAGAGCGTCCGGGGCACGTCCGTCCGGACGTCGGGAAGACCGAACTCGGCTAACTGTTCCTGCCGCAGGCGTGGGGATACGGGTACGCCACCGAGGCGTGCGCAGCGGCACTCGACTGGTTCGCCGAAGCGCTTCCCGGCGAGGCGGTGGTGCTCCGCACCCAGACCGCCAACGAGCGCTCGATGCGCCTCGCGGCAAAGCTGGGGTTCACCGAGGTGGAGCGGTACGAGGACTTCGGCGCCGAGCAGTGGTTCGGCGTGTGGACTTCGGTCTCGTCGCCCGCTTGAGCTCGTGCCCGGCAGCACGACGGATCTGCGAGGCCGCCGATCGGACGTCGTCCCCGGCTCGGACGACCGCTGCGTGATCCGGGCGTTTCCGAGAATGAGTAAGGTGCGCGCGACCGTGCGGCAGCGGATCAAGGGGTGCCGGCGCGTACGGCGGTGGTCGCCAGAGTGGTGTAGTGCATCGTGAAGCGGCCACCCAGAGCGTCGATGGCGTGGCCGACCGCGCCCAGTATCTCGTCCAGCTGATCGGGACGAAGTCGGGTGAGGCCGCCGGTAGTGGGGAGCAGGTCCAGCCATTCGTCGCGCGTGTAGGACTGCTCCCAGTCGAATCGCCACTGGTCCGGGTCGTTGAACTGCTCGGTCTCGCGGATCTTGTCGGCGATCTTCGCGTACCGCGCTTGGTACATGTCCAGCGGACGTCGCGCCGGCTGATTGCTGAACGGGGAGTCGGGCGCCACCCGACGGTGAGCAGCCGCGAACGGCCCGGCCACCTCGGCAGGCGGCTCGAATACATGCCCGAAGATCGCCAGGCGCCCGTTCGGACGCAGCACCTGGGCCGCCTTCACGGCGCCGGCGACCGGGTCCACCCAGTGCCACGACTGGGCGGCGATCAATGCGTCGAACACTCGGCCGGCCGGCTCCCAGGCTTCGAAGGTTGCCACCTCGGCCTGCAGGCCGAGGGCTTGCGCGAAGTCGGCCATCCGCGCATCCGGCTCGACACCGAGCACGACGCAACCGGCGGCCTGGAATTGCCGGGCCGCGATGCCCGTGCCGCAGCCGACGTCGAGCACGTCAGGCCCCGGGCTCCCGGCGACGATACGCGCCACCAGGCCATCGGGGTAGCCCGGTCGGGCCTGGTCGTAGCGTTGCGCATCCGTGCCGAAAGACTCGGCCATCTGCCGAGCCTGATGCAGTTGCGCCGGCTCTGGTTGCTCTCGCGGTAGAGTGGGCATGCGTTCACTTTAGTGGGCAAGCGCCCACATGCCAACGGATGCCAGGAGCCTGGCGCACGAGAGGATCTGCAGGTGCCGACCGGGGTACATCTTCGCGACGCGCGGCAGCAGTTGTTCGACGCCGCCGAACGCGTGCTGCTGCGGGATGGCCCGAACGGGCTGACCAGCCGGGCCGTCACCGACGAGGCGGCCTGCGCCAAAGGCGTCCTGCACCGACACTTCACCGACTTCGATGCTTTCCTCACCGAACTCGTGCTCGACCGGGCCGCACGGCTCGAGACGCAAGCGCAGGCGCTGCGCGAGACCGTCGGCACCGGCACCGTGGCCGATAACCTCACCGGCGCGCTGATCGCCCTGTTCGGACCGGTTCCCGTGGCGATCGTCCCGCTCATCACCTTCCGGGACGATTTGCGCGCGCGGCTGCGGCAAGCCAGGCCCGGGGGCGGTATCGCGATCCTCGCCCAGGTCGCGACCGCGGTCTCCGCCTACCTGGCCGACGAGCGCGCAATGGGCCGCATCTCGGCCGACGCCGACATCGACTCACTCACCCTCTCCTTGGTCGGAGGCGGGCATCTCCTGTTCGCGGACCGCGCCCCCGACCCGCCGACCACGGCAACCGTCAGCAAGCTGGTGACCGCGGTGCTCGCCGGCGTCGTGCAACGGCGGCCACGCTGAACCTGGCTTGCGGCCCGCAACGGCCCGCGCCGAAAAGGGGCCTCGGCGTCGGCCGTCGCCGGGCGCGAGCAGGCTGATGAGCCCGGCGATCGCCTCGGGGGAGGGCTTGGGGCAGCGGCGGACCTTCCCCGCCTTCTTGTGCCGGGACCTGGCCATCGGCATCAGCTCGGACGCGCCCTGCTCGCCCAGATGCGTCAGCCCCGAGTGGCGCCGCTCGTGCAGGTCCCGGCCGGTGCCGGGCCCGCGCAGGGCGGTGTGCTGGTCCAGCGGCGCGGCGCGCTGGCGGTGCGCGGGCTTGTGGAGATCGCGTGCGATGGAACAGCACAAGCAGGTCGACCCGGCCCTGGCGGCCGTGCTCGCCGCCATCAAGGGCACCGTCAAGGGCGGCATCGGCAAGCTCCGCGAGGGCCCGCAGGGCAAGCAGTACCGCGACGGCGAGACGTGGCCGGCCCTTCAGCGGCCGACCTGGCGCCCGGACATCCGGGCCGCCGTCATCAGCAAGGCCCGGGTCAACATGCACCGCAAACTCAGCAACATGGCCAAGATGACGGGCCTGTACCCGCTGGCCGTGCTGTCCGACTGCGTCGTCTACCCCTCACCCGGGGCCTCGCCGATGGACTTCCTGCCGTACGCCGCCTCCGGCAAGCCGCAGCCGGGCGGCTTCCGCCTCGGCCCCACCCCGGGCCTGGCGAAGCTGGAGGGCGTCCAGGAGGTGGCGTGGGCGGTCGACCTGATGGAGAAGGGCCTCAACCCCGCTCGCCACATCAAGGGCGGCGACGCCGTCCTCGAAGAGGGCGAGTAGGCCGTACTCCGGCGCGCCCTCACTGGAGATATCACCGAAGGAGTCGTACCCGATGAACACCACCGACCCCACGGCCTTCCCGGAGTGGCCCGCTCCCTCCGCCTCGCCTGTCCACGACCCGGCCTTGTTCGGGCGATGCGGGACATGCGTCTGACCTGGCGAGCTCGCGGCGTGCTGGCCGAACTCGCCACCGGCTACAACCCCGGACAGGAGCCCACGGTCAGCCAGCTGGTTTCTCTCACCCGTGACGAGCGCCTGGCCGCCGAGGGCCGCGACGCCTTCCGCAAGGCGGTCGGCGAGCTGCGCAGCCTTGGCTACCTCACGCCCGACGCCACCACGGCCTCCGGCGTGGGCGAGCGCCTGGTCGTGGACCTCGCCCCCGCCGTCGACGCCCACCTGATCCGCCACCGCTACGGCCACGGCGCGCTTACGGACGGGAGCTGACCGGTGGGGGAGATCGAGGACGCGATCGAGCGTGCCGACCGGGAGGCGTTCACCCGGGAGCCGCCCAAGACCCTCCAGGGCCGCATCAACTTCCTGATGAAGCAGCTGAAGACGACGCGCGCCGTGGCTGCCGAGCTGGGGGTGAACCAGCGGTCGGTGGAGCGCTACCGCAAGGGCGAGCGCAAGCACCCGCCCAAGGACATCGCCGCGAAGATCGACAACGCCGTCCGGTCCCGCTGGCAGCCCCAGGTCCGCAAGCGCCGGCGGAAGCAGGCCACCGCCACCGGGATCACCGTGGAGACGCGGGCCCGCTTCGGCTACACCGCGCCGATCGGCACCACCGACGACGGCCGCTTCCGCCGCCTCACTGTCCGCCTCCCCGCGACGTACGCGCAGCGCCTGTTCGACGCCCGTGACGCCGGGGCCAACGACCAGCAGATGCGCGAAATCATCGCCGAAGGATTCAAGGACGTGTACTTCCAGGACGGCGGCGGCCGCGCCATGGGAATCTCAGACGTCGCCATCAACGACATCGACTACCTGGATCTCGACTACTGAATTCGGAGCCCCTTTCGGGAGGCGCCTTCGACGGCCCCATCCTGGTATCGACGAGTACGGGAGGCAGTGGTGCTGTCCGGACTCATCGATATTCGGGCCCCGCTGGAGTGCGCACGCGCCTCGCGAACTGCCCGAGAAACGCTGCGCCTCGTCATCAACGGAGCCACTCATATCGATCACCTCTCCCTCCATGCTCCGGCGGCAGGCAGCACCCTCCAACGGGTCAGGACGTATCGCGGTCAGGTCACCGGGAGTCGGAGTCGTCGCCGACGCCGTCGTCGAAAATCACGGTCAGGGGCTGGGTGCCGCTGCGGTTGGTGGTGGTGAGGTCGTGCGCCAGCCGCTCGTACACAGCGCCGGACAGAGCCCAGGTGCCGTCGTCCTTCCCGTATTCCGAGCTCTTGGTCCGCGTGCTGCTCATAGCGATCAGCACGCCAATGACGGACCGGCCGGACAGGGTGATCCGCAGCCGATCGTGTCCTTCTTCGGAGGGTGTGGCCGGGGCACGGAAGTGAGGGAGGTCCGCAGCATGTTCCTGAATGAAGTCCCACATGTCGCGGTGGCAGACCAGGTGCACAGTGCCGACGGTTGCGGCCGTGCCGAGCACGATGTCGTGTGCGGCAAGTCGACGCTCCGACGCGGTAAGACCGTTCTTCCCGGATTCCTCCTCCGCGTCCGGGCGTGCGTTGGCGACTGCCTCGGCGACGGCCTGTCGGTGACCAGCGTTCTCGCAGGGCCCGTCCTCGGGCCGGCCGGGTCGAGGTTCAACTGCCGTGCTGCTGGTTTCAGGGTTCTCGTCCGCTGGGGCGCCGCATTCCGGCTCCTGTAGGGAGTCGGTGCCGGCCGCCCTGTCCCGTTCAGGCCGCCCAGGTTCCGGCTGCTCCGGTGGCGCCTGGTCTTGGACTGGATCTTCGATGGCGGCGGGAAGCTCGGGCAGCCGAGCGAAGGCGTCGCCCACCGCGGCGCGCAGTTCATGGACCACACGCGCCAGGTCCGCGACATCCTGGCGCAGCCCGGGAAGCGACTTGTTGATCTCCGAGAGCGAAGTGGAGACGCTGTTGACGCGGTTGCGTGTCTCCCGGTTGTCGGAGTGGAGCTCGGACACCTGGGTGGTCAGCGCTTCGGTGATCTCGCGGCGCGAGGTCTCTACACGGTCCCCCAACGCGGTGACCTGCTCCTCCAGCGCCCGCCGGGTATCCAAAAGAGCGGTCATCAGGTCGTTACGAGCCACAAGTCCCCCACAGATTGAGTGATCAATCGGATCCGCTGCGTAGTCTGGCCAGGTGAGAGCGATTTGATCAGCCGCATGGAACGGCCTGACTCAAAGAGTTCGGGCAAGGGCTGAAACGCTACGGAAGGAAAGGAGCGCCTGTTCGAACCCGGACGCGAGATACCGACCAGGCCGCCGCGGCCGCTTTATCCGGTGCCGATGTTGTCGCGGACGTCGACGAGGAACTGGTGGACCTGGTCGACCTCCTGCATGCACTCGATCAGCAACCCGGCCGCGATGCCGAAGTGCTACCTGGAGGGCCGGGCGACCGACCCGGCGACGTGGATGCGCGCGCCGGAGAACCTCGCCCGGGCGTCGCCGCCTGCACCTGCGAGGCCGAGGCCCCCGCCGCGCTTACACCGACCGCGAGGTGTAGGCCCCGGCCGCTGGTCCGGCCGCCCGGCACCGCCAGGAGCACGAGCAGCAACACCAGCAGCGCGGCGTCGCTCTCGCCCTCGCCACGGGCTGACGTGAGAGAGGACGGGATCGGTGTGAAACTGGGCACGGAAGGGGTGATCCCTGTGTCGGACCCACCGCACGCGTCCTCCGGCCCCGACACCGCCGTCGACGAGAATCGGCTGGAAGAGCTGATCATCGAGGCGCAGACTGCCCTGCCAGTCGAACTGCCCGCCTTGGCGAACCGGTGCGCCTCCGCTCTGGACCTGGATGCCGCGTTGATCTACCTCGTCGACCTGCAACAACAGCTGCTCATCCCGCTCGACGAGGCTTTGGAGCCGCTGCCGGTGGACCGCTCGTCGGCCGGCTGGGCGTACCGCGCGGTCTCCCCGCGGGTGGCCGAGGCCGACGACGGCTTGATCCTCTGGATGCCTCTGGTCGATGGTGCGGAGCGGCTGGGCGTGCTGGCGGTGCGGACCGCCTCGCTCGACAAGGTGCGGATGAGCCGCAGCCGGATGCTGGCCCGTCTGTTCGCCATGCTGATCACCTCCAAGCGCGCCTACAGCGACTGGCTCGTCGCCCGCACCCGCACTGCGACCATGCGGTTGCCCGCCGAGATGCTGCGGGCCTTCCTGCCACCCTGCACCATCGGCAGCAGCAGGTGCGTATCGACCGCGGTCCTGGAACCGGCGTACGACATCGCCGGCGACGCCTTCGACCACTCGGTGGTCAAGAACGTCCTGCACGCCGTGATCCTCGATGCCATGGGTCATGATCTGACCGCCGGCCTGACCACTTCGGTCGCCATGGCGGCGGCGCGCAACGCCCGCCGGGGCGGTGCCGACCTGGCCGACGTCGTCGGCTCCGTCGACCAGGCGCTCGCCCAGTGGCTGCCCGACCACTTCTGCACCGGCGTGCTGTGTCGGCTCGACGCCGAGACCGGGGTGCTGCGCTGGGTCAATTGCGGTCACCCCCCACCGCTGCTGATCCGTGGCGAGCGGGTGCTCGCCCGGGCGCTGGACAACTCCCCACAGCCGCCGATCGGCCTGGCTGGTCCACTCGCCCCGGCATCCCGGCAAGTCCACGAGGCGACCCTGGAACCGGGCGATTGCGTCCTGCTCTACACCGACGGTGTCGTGGAGGCTCGCGACGCGGAAGGTGCGGAGTTCGGCCTTGACCGGTTCACTGACTTCATCATCCGTTCCTCCTCCGCCGGACAGCGCCCGGCCGAGGTGCTGCGGCTGCTTATCCACGCCATCCTCGATTACCAGTGCAACCAACTGCGGGACGACGTGACCATCCTGCTCTTCGAATGGCGTCCGCAGGATCGGTGACGCGGTGTTGCGCCAGGGCCTCGCTGTCCGGGTCCACGCGGTGCGCCGCTCGGACCGCCTGGGCTCCCGGACCCGGCCTCACGCCGTCGCCGTGCCCGCCGCCCCGAGGCCCCGCATACGGCCGTCACGTACGGACCGGAAGGCGAACCGCGGCCAGGAGCAGACGACCGACGTCGCCACGCTGGAGCAGCCCCGCCGCACGTCCGAGGCCGCCGCCGCCAAGACGGCCGCCAAGCTCCGGGACGGCATCCGGGACCGCGCCGTCGCCCCAGCCCGCCCATCCGATGTCACGGACCTCGATCGCTCCGGCCTGCGGCATGTACTGGATGCAGCTCCCGATCACGTGCCGGCCTGTGGATAAACCGGACCGAGAGTGATCCGGAGGTCGACGGCGGCAAGGGGTCCATGCCGCACGCCCCGGCCACCGAGGTCAGGCCGCGGCCTGCTTCGCCAGGGCGGCGAGCGGGGAGCGCTTGGCCCTTGCCGACTCCGCGCAGTTGTTGTCACCGCAATCACAGTGCTTCTCATGCCGCTGAAACGCAGCAACCCCCTACCGCGTTGCACGCCCCAGCAGCCAGTACGGCAGTACGGCGAACACAACTCCGTGAAAGCCACGCCGCTTGAGAATGCCGAGGGCCATCGCTCTCAAGCGACGTGACAAACCGGCAGGTCAGCCGCTCGCTGTCCGTCAGATGCACCGCGACAGGACACGAGTCGTCGTGTCGCGTTCCAGCCAGCAGATTCTCACTGCGCCACGTGTTGAGTATGGGCGTTTGCTTCGGCCATGGGTTTGATGTCGCTGTGGTCGCCGCCTGATCGGTGGCCGGCTCAGCGGACGGTGTCGAACTCGCGCACCACCTGCGGCAGGGCCTTGAGGACCGTCGCGGAGTGGTCGAACTCCCCGACATCGCTGAGCTGTTGGTCGGCCCCGTGGGCAGTCAGCTGACGTTGGCAGTACAGGGAGTTAGCGAAGGAGACGTCCTTGTCGCCCTTGGCGTGAAAGAGGCGCACCGGGACTTCGGGCCGCCAGTCGCAGGTGGTGTCCATCACCTGCAGTTTCCGTCGCAGATTCCCCGTGGGGTTGCGCACCCTCTGAAGGAACTCTTCGGTGAACAGTTCCTTCGAGGTCGCGGGCAGTGCGGCCGCGATCTCCGACGCCTGGTGGTCGCCGTCGAACAGTGTGTCCACCGTCTTGTCGTAAGGGGCACGGAACGCCTGGTCCGGCATGTCGTACAGGCCGTACATCCGGTTCCACGCGGTGGCGAAATAGGCGAGGTAGAGCGATGACCGGACGACCTTGTCGTCTGCTGCGGCGGCCTCGAAACCACTCAGATCGAACGGGCCGGCGATCGGGGCCATGACACCTGGACGAAAGTACGGGTCGACGCCCTGTTGCAGGGCCCGCCCGACCATCATCGTGGCAGGTCCGCCCTGGGAGAACCCGCTGACCAGTACCCGCCGGTCGAGACCGCGACCGTCCCGGCGGGCGAAGGCACGAGCCGCCCGCAACGCATCCACCGAAGCGCTGACAGTCGCCTCCGGGTTCCCGTACGGATGGATCCCAGGGCCCTTTCCCAGGCCGAGGTAGTCCGGTGCGGACACCGCGCGGCCGGTCGAGGCGAACAGCAACGCCGTGGCCCGGTCGGGCGACTCGTCGTTCACCGAGGCCACCTCCCCTCGGTACACCTCCGTGCCGTGCAGCCAGGACACCACCCGAAGGCCGCGGTCGTCGTTCTTCGGCATCGCGACCAGCTCACTGGCCGTGGTGGGTTTGCCCTTGATGTCGACGGTGCGATACACGATCCGGTGGGCCCGCACGCCGTAGCGGACCTGTGTCGTATCGATGCCGGTCTTCGCCAGACGGGCCAAGACCTCCTTGGCGTCCAGGTCTGCCACAGGGGTCACGGAGATCACCGAACCGCGTGCTGCGGGCTGTTGGGACGCGGTCAGGGCGGCAGGCGAGGAGGAGCGCTGATTGTCGTCGCCGCACCCTGTCGCCGCCAGTACGGTCACGGCACACACCAGGGCGAGCGCACCGGGCTTGGCTGATCTTCCACGGAGCCGAGAAAAGTTCATGACTCGACTCTGCCGCTCCTGACATGCTCGGCACACTGGGATGAACACCCCACCCGCCAGGGGGATTTCCCTACGTGTGACCTTCGGGCGGGCTGAAGGCCCAGCGTGCAGCCAGCCAACTGCTCCGGGACGCAACAACGTGCCGAGCGCGCCGTATGATGCCGGAAGCCTCGGCGGGCGCAGGACAGGGCTCTCACCCGCGACACGCACTCGCCCCTCTTCTTGCCTCGGCTGTGCGTCTGTCGATCGTCGCAGCTCTCACTGCAGTGGAGAAGGCCGAGTTCGCCTACGTGCGGGATCTCGTGGAGATCACCGACTCCGCCTTGTCGAAACAGGTCTCGCGCCTGGAACAAGCGGGCTGGGTGACAGTCGAGAAGGGGCAGGTCGGACGTCGGCCGCGGACCTGGCTGCGTCTGACCGAGGGCGGAGCGGCTGCATACCGGCGCCACCTCGCCGCGCTGACGGCGATCGCGGGCCCACTGCAGTGAAATGACATGGGCAGGGGCGAACGGCTGGTCACAGGTGTGAGCAGCCGTTCTCAGCCAGCTCGTCAGTTTCTCCTCGCCGTGGCCCGGATGCCTTCTGCGATCTGGACGAACTCGAAGAACTGTTGGCCGAGCAGTTGGCGCAGGTACGGGCCGAGCGGGACGAGCTCGCTGTCGCCGAACAGGTCCTTGAGCGGGTGAGTGAACAGATTGCCAGCGAACGGGTCTCGGCCGCGCCGATACCGAGGCAGGTGGGCGGGCAGTCGGTGATGCTGATCCCGCACCGCGTGGAGGAGGCGACGCTGCCGCCGGACTACCAGCGCATCCTCGCCGCCGTCCGGCAGGCCGCCATGGCCCGGCAGGTCGGTGACGTGCCGGGAGTGGCAGGCCAGAAGACCGCCAACCGAGTCCTCGCCACCGGACGCGCACCGGTCGAACACGGCTTCGCCCACCTCAAGAACTGGCGGATCCTCACCAGACTCCGCACCGACCCCGCCCGCGCCACCCACCTCCTGTGCGCCCTGCTCGTCCTGACGAACCTCGAAGTCAACCGCTGACGGATGCGAGGCCACGCCGCCTGGACACTGAAAGTCACTCAGCGAGGCTGAGTGAACGAAGGTCAGCGTCCAGCATGCGGATCAACTCACCAACCCGTCCGCCCCCACTCGGCGCCGCTGGGAAGCGTTTGAGCACGTCAACGACAACCGACGTCGCACGATGCACCGCCTGCTCAAGGTTCTCGGCACCAACGCTCCGATCGTCGCCGGCGACGAGTTCAGCCGCTCTGGCCGCGTAAGCGCCAGCTCCGAGAATGTGCTTGACCTGGGTGGCCTTGGCCAGCGGATGCAGGTAGGCGGCGCCTGCCGCAGACATCGCTGCCCACGCTGCCTCGCGCGCAGCCGCAGTGTCCGCGCTCTTGGCCGCCTTGAGGGCCGCCGAAGCTGTGTCGCGCAGAGATTTCCCGCGTTCGCCGCCCCGAGCGAACTCCCACGCGGCACTGACAGCGTCTCGAGGCCGCGAGTCGTCCGGCTGATCGGCCTCGAATATCTCGAGCACCGCCTCCGCACACGCCGCGGCGAACGCTGCGACCTCACGAAGGTCCTGCTTGCTCAGAACGATCTCGCTCGCGTCCCCCGTCATGGCTCCATCTTCCATGATTGCGCTGAACAGCTAGGCGGTAGGGGCGGCTCCGGGCCGCCGGGCCGCAGCGAGCAGAAACCGGCAAGCCGACCGCTGACGGACGTCTACTCCTCAGACAGCCGCCCACGGTCAGCGCGAGTACCCCAAGTACCCCCCAAAACCGGTCACACCAGCCCTTTGACCTGCGACTTCAAGTTGGCGGAGGCTCAGTGCACTGCATCCGGTGCGCGATGTGCGCTCAGTGGACGTTGTAGCCCCTGGCTGGTCAAGTCTCGCCCGCAGGCCGTCCAGTGGGGCCGGCGTGTGCCTCGGGATGCTGTTCGAGGAGAGGGGACTTGACCGCCCAACGGGCCGGCTTCGACAGCGGGGCCGCTGATGGGCCTGCCGTCCAGCAAGGCGCGAACGTGCTCTTTGGCGGGTTTCTCAAAGTTGGTGTCGAGCCAGCCGTTGCAGTCGCGCCCCTCTCGTCGTACTGATCGCAGACAGGCGCCATCACCCGTGACAGCTGCAACCGTTCCGTTCTTCCGCTCGCGTAAGGGACCGGCTCCCCGGCTTGGTAGAAGGTGAAGGGGCCATCGTCCTTGTAGCGCCTCAAGAGCCAGCGGGGGCGAACGTGCTCGCGGCGTCCCTTGACCGGGACGCCGCAAAGCGCGCATTCAAACATGCACCGGCCGCCGAAGCGGGTGTTGACGTGCTGTCGGCCGATCGGTTCTGCCGGTATCTTAAGCCCCGACAGGGCGCTGAGCCCGGCGGTGTGCTTGCGCAGGGAGCGGACGTGGATGGCTCCACCACGCCAGCCGACCAGCGGCGGCGGGCGTGGCTGGCCCGAGGGGTCACGTCTTCAATTTGCTCTTTTCTGTCCTGTGCCATCGAACCTTGAGCCTGTGTCACCGAAGTTTGATCGGCAAGAGCCCTGGTCACGAGCGCGCCGATGCCGCGCCGTACCGCTGGTGGCCGAGCGCCGCCCCGACCGGCCGGTACCGCCGATGGCCGGTACCGCCAGGATCGGGGCGGTCGTGCACCTGCTGGCCACCGCAATCGAGGAGGGTTCGGGCCTGTCCTTGATGAGCGGCGTGCCGGCCAGTACCGTCTACTGGTCTGGCGGCGGGGCCGGCCCGTGACTAGCGCAGATGCCGAGCGAAGAACCCGGCTTGATCGCACCCTCGGTCAGCCAGCGGCGCACGGTGGAGGCCGATACGAACCCGGCGATGTCCCGCGGGACGGCCTCGCGGGCCAGTTCCGGGCACGACCAGCGGGCCAGCGGCACCCTCGCCGCGGGCAGCCGGCAGGCCAGCGCCTTGACCTCGGCAACCTGCAGCGGCGTGAACACCGGCGGGCGGTGCTCGGTCTTGTGGCCGTAGGCCATCGTCTTCAGCCGCGCGGTTCGGCGGCACTGGGGGCTATCGGACAGGCAGTGCGTAGGAGCATGGCGGGCGAACCGATCGGCCGAAGTGGATCACTGACAAGCCGCAGCCTGCCCCGCCAGCCGTGGCAGTGAGCCCAAGCGTCGCGGCGGTCAGCGGGCGCCCGAGCTTGGACTGACCAGATCACTCCGTCACGGGCAGGCACTCGGCGAGTAGGTCGACGACGTCGCGCCAGGCTCGCTGCGCGTGCCGTGAGTGGTAGCCGACGCCGGGGCGCACGGTGTGGTCGACCGGCGGGTGGTGGAAGGCGTGCAAGGCGCCGCCGTAGACCACGAGGCGCCAGTCGACGCCCGCGGCCTGCATCTCGGCGGTGAACGCGTCCCGTTGCGCGGGCGGCATGATCGGGTCTTCCGAACCGACCCCGGCCCACACCGGGCAGCGAATGCGCGCCGCCTCGCCCGGTCGGCCCGTGGTCAGTGCGTTGACTGTCCCGATCACGCACAGGTTGACGCCGTCGCGCCCGAGTTCCAGCCCGATGGCGCCCCCGGTGCCGTAGCCGACGGCGGCGATCCGGTCGGGGTCGCTCCGCGGTTCGGCGCGCAACACGTCGAGCGCCGCGTGGCCGATGCCCCGCATCCGGTCGGGGTCGGCGAGCAGCGGCATGCAACGGGCCAGCATCTCCTCGGGGTCGCCCAAATAGCGCCCGCCGTGGAGGTCGAAGGCCAGCGCTACGTATCCCAGCTCGGCGAGCGCATCGGCCCGGCGGCGCTCGACGTCGCTGAGCCCCGGGCCCTCTGGTCCGAGCAGGACCGCGGGCCGGCGGTCGCCACCGGCCGGGAGCGCGAGGTGCCCGATCATCGTCAGATCGTCGGCCGGGTACTGGACCGTGCGCGTGGTAATCGTCGTCATGAGACTGGACGGTAGTGATCGTCGAGCCCGGTCGGGCCGGGGTTCACTGCTGGCAGAACAGCGGGGTGCCCCTCTGAGAGGGCGTTACTGACTTCGGCTCCCGCACCCGGCTGTGCCACCGCCTGCGCACCTACCCCGCGGGCAAAGGCACACGCCGCAGCATGGGCGGACGCGACTTCATCGCGCTGATCGACGGCGTCCACCACCTCGTCAAGGCCCCGATCGTGCTGGTCTGGGACCGGCTCAACACCCACGTCTCCCACGTCATGCGTGAGTCGGTCGCCGAGCGTGAATGGCTGACGGTGTTCCTACTGCCCGCGTACTCGCCCGACCTGAACCCCGTCGAGTGGGTGTGGGCACACGTCAAACGCAGCCTGGCCAACCTCGCCGTCGTCGCCCTCGACCGGCTCGAAGCCCTCGTACGCAACCGGCTCAAACGCCTCCAGGACCGACCCGACACCCTCAACGGCTTCATAGCAGGCACCGGCCTCACTCTCGACGACCCGGCGTCAGTAAGTACGACTTTCCTCGACCTGTGCGAGGCGCAGCTCGCTCTTCACCAGACCTGTGCCGCGTACGAGGAGTACGCCACCAGCCTCCCGTAGCCGGCCGAACCGACGCTCGGCTGGGAAGGGGACAAGCAACTCCACTCCTCCCACCGGTCCCACAAGGAGGACTCCTCCCGGGACACGGAGCAGCAGGCCTCGGAAGTCCGGCGCTTCCAGGGAGAGCTGCGCCGGAGGTTGTCACGCATCCGTTCTGGGAGTCCTTGAGCGGTCCTGATCTGGCCGATGCCCGCATGGCGCTCAAGCACGCCCACCGCCCGGAGCGCTGCTCTGGACAGGGACGCGCAGGCTGGGGGTGTGGAGTTCCCGGCCAGAGTGGCACTGGCCCAGGCCGTCCCGGTTCTGCCCGAGGGGCCGGGCTGGTGGTACGAGCCGAAATTCGACGGTTCTCCAGACACTCAGATGTGTCTCACCTACTGGTGCCGTCGTTTCAGGAGCCTGTGCGCGAGGGTGGCCATGTGCTGACACCACCGATCGAGCCGATGCTGGCGCAGGCCCGAGACACACTGCCGCGCCCCGGCGAGGTTCCG
This sequence comes from Streptomyces sp. NPDC014727, assembly GCF_043083485.1. Classification (NCBI taxonomy): domain Bacteria; kingdom Bacillati; phylum Actinomycetota; class Actinomycetes; order Kitasatosporales; family Streptomycetaceae; genus Streptomyces; species Streptomyces sp. NPDC014727. Next base: position 29,721 of record NZ_JBIBYR010000048.1, read on the forward strand.
GATCCGCTCTGGCAGCAAAAGGCAGACGGCTACCGGTGTCTCGCGTTCCTGACGTTGCGTGGGGTTCCGTCCTTGGCGACGTAGGCCAGGCGGGTCACGTCACGGGCCAGCAGCTCCTGGCTGGTCGGGCGGTTCAGAACCTCGATGGTCTCGTTCGGCTGCATGGTTCGGTTCCTCCTTCTCAGCGCAGTTGCTCGGCCAGTCCGACGATGATGCCCTCCGGGCCGCGGAGGTAGCAGAGCAGATAGCTGTCCTCGAACCGGGCGATCTCGCCGACGAGTTCGGCGCCGTGAGGGCGCAGGCGGGCAACGGTGTCCTCGATGTCGTCGACGGCGAACATGACGCGGTGCGTGCCCAGAATGTTGTGCGGCCGGTTGCGGGGCACGGCGCTGATCGCCGCAGGGCTGCGGTACTTCGCCAGCTCGAGCCGACTGTGACCGTCCGGGGTCCGGACCATCGCGATGTCACAGCGGACTCCGTCGAGTCCGGTGCACTGGTCGGCGAAGAGGCCCTCGACCTCCGCCCTGCCCTCCAGCTCCATGCCGAGTTCCACGAAGAACGCGATGGCGGCATCCATGTCCTCGACGACGATGCCGACGTTGTCCATCCGCTGAATCGCCATGCCGGTTTCTCCTTCTTCCTCGTGCGGCCGGTGGTGGGCGTTGTTGTCCCTGGGACGGAGCCGGTGGCACGTTCTCGACATCCGCAGACCGCCGAACCCCGAAAATGTGGATCGCGCCTCAGCACCGCTACAGCAGACCCGCGAGCCGGGCGCCACCACCGAGGGTGAGTGCGGCGCAGGTGGCCGCTCCCATGAAGACGATCAGCCGCAGCGTGCCGTCCTCGCTTTTCAATGCTTCCTCGACGATTCGCAGCGTGCGCGCTTGAGCGTTACGCCTCCCCGATTAATTCACGGTGCCGGGGCACCCTTGGCAGGTGGAGTTCCCCGTGCCGCTCGCCCTCGCCGCACCACACCCCTGCCCGCCGCGGACACGGCTGCCCCGTCGAGGACTGGGTCCACCTGAGCGACTGCCGCGATGCGGACACATACCCCAAGCTCCTCACCCGCGACGAGGCCCGTACCGTCCTGGCCACGGGTGCGGTCCGGCCGTGCCCGTACTGCCGGCCCGAGACCAGCCTCGGCCTGATCGACTGACCCCGGCACACGGTCACTGGCGGACGGAGGTGAGCCGGGCACCGGAATGCCGGGCGGGCCCGGCGCTCGCCGCTGTCCGCGTCGGCGGATCGGTGAACGCCGCCGGGCCGCCGCCCACGCGGGCAGACGGCCACTCTGACGGGGGACGTGGCCGAGCGCGTGCCCGTACGGGTCTGCCCGGCCGTGCCCGGCAGGCAGGGGCGGGCTCCGGGACGGAGGCTGGATGGGTGGACCTTCCCGTACCGCTCGCTCTCGCCCAGGCCGTGCCCCGGCTCCCGCGCGGGCGCGCCGGGGCGTGGTGGTACGAGCCGAAATTTGACGGCTCTCCAGACACTTGAAGCTGTCTCGTACGGGTGACACCTCGGCGCCTCCAAGCACGCCATCGCCCCGTACCGGAAGACTGCACTGTGCCGGAGTGGTGACGCATGCCTGTGGGGTCACGTGCAGTTGTTCTTCGCGGACCAGCGGAAGGTCTGGAAGGTAGGCCAGGTCGCTGGATTGAGTCGGTCAGAGCTGTCAGCTCTGTTCGCGCGGCGTCTGGTGCCTACGGGTACGCCGGTCTTGCTGGATGAGGCGATGAGGAACCGGCGTTTTACGTCTCTTAAAGTGCCTCCGGCTCGAAGCTGGTGGATCAGGGCCGGTAGCGGTGCGTATGCAGATCACCCTTTTGGGT